>CAYYBN010000216.1:0-3727 GCA_964470225.1 uncultured Methylotenera sp.
AGTTCGACCAGATGGCGGCTTTCCAGAACTTTGTCATCATGCCGCTGACGTTTTTATCCGGGGTGTTTTACTCCATCCACTCGTTACCAGCGTTTTGGCAGGCAGTGTCGCAACTCAATCCGTTTTTCTACATGATAGATGGCTTTCGCTACGGATTCTTTGGTCAAGGTGATGTGTCGCCGTGGCTGAGTCTGGCAGTGGTCAGTGGCTTCCTGCTGGTATTGGCGTGGCTATGCCTAACAATGTTAAAATCCGGTTTTAAATTACGCAGTTAGCGTGTGTCCGCACTGGACAAACGTCGTAGCAACAGAAAGGTCAACGTGTTAACAGCAGCAGAGGTAGAAGCCTATATCCGCAGTGGACTGACCTGTGACTATATTCGGGTCAATGGCGACGATGGCACCCATTTCGATGCCGTGATTGTCAGCCCGGCCTTTGAAGGCAAGCGCATGGTGCAGCAACATCAGCTGGTGTATGGCGCACTCGGCGAGCGCATGCGTGCCGAAATTCATGCACTGTCGATGCAGACCTACACCCCAAGCCAATGGCAGCAAATGCAGTCTGCCCAATAAATAAATGATCGAATGGAGTTTTTTATGGACGCACAAGCAAAAATCAAGGAAACCGTGAGCACCAATAAAGTGGTGCTCTACATGAAAGGCAGCCCAAAATTCCCACAATGCGGTTTTTCCAGCGTGGCTTCGCAAATTCTCAACGCCTGTGGCACCGAGTTTGTCGCCATTGATGTGTTGCAAGACATGGAAATTCGTGAAGGCATCAAGCAATACGCCAACTGGCCTACCATTCCGCAACTATATGTCAATGGCGAGTTTATTGGCGGTGCGGACATCATGCGCAGCATGTATCAAAGTGGTGAACTGCAAACGCTGCTGTCGGGTGCATAATTTTGGATAAACTGATTATTGAAGGCGGCGTGCCCCTGCACGGCAAGGTGGTGGTGTCTGGCGCTAAAAATGCGGCACTGCCTATCTTGTGTGCAGGCTTGCTGGCTGAAACGCCGCTGACCCTGACCGGCGTGCCCGAGTTGCGCGATGTGGCTTCTACGCTGAAATTGCTGGACACCATGGGCGTCAAGGTCAGCAAGCAGGCGGATACCGTGGTGCTGGATGCCAGCGATGTCGCTTCGTTTGAAGCGACCTACGAGATGGTGAAAACCATGCGCGCGTCGATTCTGGTGCTAGGCCCGTTGCTGGCGCGCTTTGGCACGGCACGTGTGTCGCTGCCAGGCGGCTGTGCCATCGGCTCGCGTCCAGTGGATTTACATATCAAAGGTCTGCAAGCCATGGGCGCGGCCATGCACATCACGCATGGCTACATTCAGGCCAGCACCTTGCATCTGCCTAACCGCCGTTTGCAAGGTACCAAATATTACATGGATCTGGTGACCGTAACCGGCACTGAAAATCTGATGATGGCTGCGGCACTGGCCGAAGGCACCACCGTGCTGGAAAATGCCGCCAAAGAACCGGAAGTGGTCGATCTGGCGGAGTGCTTGAATAAAATGGGCGCCAATATCAAGGGTGCGGGCACCGATACCATCACTATTGTCGGTGTCGAGCGCCTGTCTGGTGCGACGCATCCGATTGTCTGTGATCGTATTGAGGCGGGCACCTATATGGTGGCCGCGGCCATGACCGGTGGTGAAGTCACCCTGAAAAACGCGCGCGCCGATTTACTCGAAGCGGTGATTGAAAAGCTGCGCGAAGCCGGCGCCACCATCCAGCACGATGCCGACAGCATTACTGTTAAAAGTGACGGCAAGCTGAAAGCGGTGAATATCCGTACCGCACCACACCCGGCGTTTCCCACCGATATGCAGGCGCAGTTCATGGCCATGAATAGCATGGCCGAAGGCGTATCCACCGTCATTGAAACCATTTTTGAAAACCGCTTTATGCATGTGCAGGAATTGCAGCGCATGGGTGCCAATATCGACGTGCAGGGCAATACCGCTTTTGTCAAAGGCGTGTCCGCGCTGGAAGGTGCCAGTGTGATGGCGACTGACTTGCGGGCATCGGCCGGACTGGTACTGGCCGGGCTGGTGGCAGAAGGCGAAACCGTGATTGATCGCATTTATCACCTCGACCGCGGCTACGAAAAACTGGAAGAGAAACTCAACCAACTGGGCGCCAAAGTGCGCAGAGCACACTGATGATGATTACCATCGCCTTGTCCAAGGGCCGTATTTTTGAAGAAACCACGCCTTTGCTGGCGGCTGCTGGCATCCAGTCGCTGGAAGACCCGGAAGCCTCACGCAAACTGATACTGCCAACCAACCGTGACGATGTGCGTCTGGTGATTGTGCGTGCTACCGATGTGCCTACCTATGTGCAATATGGTGCCGCCGACATCGGCATTGCTGGCAAAGATGTGCTCGACGAGCACGGTGGCGAAGGCTTGTACCAGCCGCTGGATTTGCGTATTGCGCGTTGCAAGATGATGGTCGCCGTGCGCGAGGACTTTGATTATGAAGCCAGCATTCGTCAGGGCGCACGTCTGAAAGTGGTGACCAAGTACGTGAAAACTGCACGCGAGCACTTTGCTGCCAAAGGCATGCATGTGGATTTGATTAAACTGTACGGTTCCATGGAGTTGGGCCCGCTGGTGGGTCTGGCGGATGCGATTGTCGATCTGGTCAGTACCGGTGGAACTTTACGCGCCAACAAACTCAAAGCAGTGGAAGAGATTGGTGCTATCAGTTCCAGACTGGTGGTCAATCAGGCTTCATACAAGGTTAATCGCCCGCTGCTGCAACCGATCATTGATAATTTTGCCTCTGCCATCCGCCAGGATTAATGTTAAAGCTTATGAATATCAAACGACTGAATACCCGCGCTGCCGGGTTTGATGCTGAACTCAAGGCCTTGCTGGCTTTTGAGACCGCGCAGGATGACAGCATAGACCAGGTGGTGGCCAATATCCTCAAAGATGTGAAAAGCCGCGGCGATGCTGCGGTGCTGGAATACACCAACCGCTTTGACAAAACCGCGGCCACGTCACTGGGGTCACTGGAAATTCCGCAGGAAGAGTTGCAAGCAGCATTGGCTGGTTTGCCAGCAGCCCAGCGTGAGGCCTTGCAGGCGGCGGCTGCACGTGTGCGCAGCTACCACGAAAAGCAGTTGATGCAGTCCTGGCAATACACTGAAGCCGATGGCACTTTGCTTGGCCAGCAAGTCACCGCGCTGGATAAGGTGGGTTTGTATGTGCCGGGTGGCAAGGCCGCCTATCCATCCTCGGTACTGATGAACGCCATTCCGGCCAAAGTGGCTAGCGTGCAGGAACTGGTGATGGTGGTGCCTACCCCCAATGGCGAGAAAAACGAGCTGGTGTTGGCTGCGGCCGCCGTGTGTGGTGTAGACCGCGTGTTCTGCATCGGCGGTGCGCAGGCCGTGGGTGCGCTGGCCTATGGCACCGAGACTGTGCCGCAAGTGGACAAAATTGTTGGCCCGGGTAACGCCTACGTCGCCGCTGCCAAGCGCCGGGTGTTTGGGGTGGTTGGTATTGATATGGTGGCGGGGCCTTCCGAAATTCTGGTCATCAGTGATGGCCACAGCAATCCGGATTGGACGGCCATGGATTTGTTTAGTCAGGCCGAGCACGATGAACTGGCGCAAGCGATTTTATTATCCCCGAGTGCCGAATTCCTCGATCAGGTGCAAGCCAGCATCGCCCGTCAGGTCAGCGAGATGCCACGTCAGGACATTAT
>CAYYBN010000217.1:0-929 GCA_964470225.1 uncultured Methylotenera sp.
ATAGCAAGGCAAACACGTCAACCGTTCATCCTGACTAATACTCTCGGTGGCAATACCCACATCGGCCTCACCCGAGGCAACCATCTCCGTCACTTGTAGCGGGTTGCCCTGATGTATGGTCAACTTCACATGCGGATACTGTGTCATAAACTGCTTGACTGCAGCAGGCAGTCGGTAACGGGCTTGTGTGTGCGTGGTGGCAATGGTCATTTCGCCACTGTCCTGACGGCTGTATTCATCACCAACCCGCTTGATATTTTGCATATCCAGCACTATCTTGGCCGCCATGTCGACAATTTTGCGGCCAGGCTCGGTGATACCAATCAACCGTTTGCCATTGCGTTGAAATATTTGCAGTCCCAGCTCTTCTTCCAGCAACTGTATTTGCTTGCTGACGCCGGGCTGTGAGGTATGCAATGACTCTGCCGCCGACGAAATGTTTAGCTGTTGTTTGACCACTTCATGCACGTAACGGAGTTGATGGAATTTCATGTCGGCGCTTCCTTTTAGGAATGTTTTAATATAATCAAAAGCTATATCATAGAAGAATTGATTATTAAATCAATGATTCAATACTGCTAAAATCACAGCCTTTTATCTTCAGGCTGATACTCCTCATGGAATTCGGATATATTTTTGCAGGCTTTTTTGTCGGGTTTTTGGTCGGACTCACCGGTGTGGGTGGCGGTTCCCTGATGACGCCCATTTTGATGTTGCTGTATCACATCAAGCCAGCCGTGGCGGTAGGCACCGACTTGCTGTTTGCCTCGGTGACCAAATCGGTGGGTATCTTTGCCCATGGCAAGCTCGGCAATATCGACTGGAAAATGGTCAGACTGCTCGCCATTGGCAGCCTGCCGGCCTCTGGCCTGACCTTGTGGATGTTGCACAGCATGGATTTAGACTCGACTGGTGCCGTTGCTACCATC
>CAYYBN010000217.1:939-3718 GCA_964470225.1 uncultured Methylotenera sp.
GGCTGGGAGTTGCGCTCATCATCACCTCTGCCGCCGTGTTATTGCGCAACAAACTCATGGCTTTGGCGGCATCGGGCAACTGGATATCGCCAAGGTTAGTGCCGGCAGCGACCATACTGTTGGGCTTGATTTTAGGGTCATTGGTGACATTGACCTCGGTGGGTGCCGGTGCACTGGGCGTCACTGCATTGATTATGCTGTACCCCAAAGAAAAAATTACCACCATTGTGGGTAGTGATATTGCCCATGCGGTGCCGCTCACACTGGTGGCCGGTCTGGGTCATGCCTCCTTGGGCACCATAGATTACACATTGCTGGGTACCCTGCTAATTGGCTCGTTACCCGGGATTTATCTGGGCAGCCATGTCAGCGGGCGCGTGGCCGAACACTGGGTGCGTATCGCCTTGGCTATGATATTGATTTATGTGGGCTTTAAGCTGGTTTTCCATTAAAATAACGCGTTTTCGCAAAACGCACTCAGAACCTCAACCGAATGTATAAATACGATCCTATCGACCAACAAATCGTCAATGAACGCGTCGCACAATACCGCGACCAGACCCGCCGCTATCTGGCGGGAGAGCTGAGTGATGACGAATATCGCCCACTGCGCTTGCAAAACGGGCTGTATATTCAACGCCATGCGCCCATGCTGCGTATCGCCGTGCCTTATGGCTTGATGTCCAGCAAGCAGTTGCGCAAACTGGCAGAAATTGCCAAAAAATATGACCGCGGCTATGGTCACTTCAGTACCCGTCAGAACCTGCAACTGAACTGGCCCAAGCTGGAAGATACGCCAGACATTCTGGCCGAACTGGCGACGGTCGAAATGCACGCCATTCAAACCTCGGGCAACTGCATCCGCAATATCACCACCGACCAGTTTGCCGGCATTGCCCCGGACGAAATTATTGATCCACGCGCAATTGCTGAAATCATGCGTCAGTGGAGCACCTTCCACCCCGAATTCGCCCTGCTGCCTCGCAAGTTTAAAATTGCCGTATCTGGCACCACGCAAGATCGTGCCATCGTGCAAGCCCATGACATCGGCCTGGAGTTCTTTAAAGACCCCCAGGGCCAGATGGCGATTAAAGTCTGGGTGGGTGGCGGTTTGGGCCGTACACCTATCTTGGGCACGGTGATTCGTGAGCATCTGCAATGGCAACATATATTGTCGTATTGCGAAGCGATTATTCGCGTTTATAACATTCATGGTCGTCGCGACAACATTTACAAAGCGCGTATCAAAATCTTGGTGAAAGCGCTGGGTATTGAAGAATTCCAGCGTCAGGTAGAGGCTGAATGGGCGCACCTCAAAGATGGCCCGTTGACCATCACGCAAGCTGAACTCGACCGCGTGGCCAATTACTTTGAACCCATGCCTTATGAGAGCCTGCCTGCGCACGATGCCAGCTATGATGCAGCGATTGCCAGCAACCCGGCGTTTGCTGCCTGGGCAAAACGCTGCGTGCATGCCCATCGCGTGCCCGGCTACCGCGCCGTGACGCTGTCGCTCAAACCGCATGGCAAAGCACCGGGCGACATAACCAGCGAACAAATGGAGGTGGTCGCCGCATTGGCAGACGCCTACAGCTTTGGTGAACTGCGTTCGTCACACGAGCAAAACCTGATTCTGGCCGATGTGAAGCTGTCTGATCTGTTTGCGGTATGGGAGCAAGCGCGTGCCGCCGGTCTGGCTACGCCTAACATCGGCTTGCTGACCGACATTATCTGCTGCCCTGGCGGTGACTTTTGCAGTCTGGCCAATGCTAAATCTATCCCGATTGCCGAAGCCATCCAGATGCAGTTCGATAACCTCGACTACCTGTACGAAATCGGTGATCTGGAACTGAATATTTCCGGCTGCATGAATGCCTGCGGCCACCACCATGTCGGCCATATCGGCATTTTGGGGGTGGATAAAGACGGTTCAGAGTGGTATCAGGTCACCATCGGTGGCAAACAAGGCAATGACGCCAGCATCGGCTCGGTGATTGGCCCCTCCTTCTCTGCGGATGAAATGCCGGGTGTGGTACAGCGCCTGATCGAAGTCTATGTGCGTGAGCGTCAAGACGAAGAGCGCTTTATCGATACCGTGCGCCGCTTGGGTGTTGCGCCGTTTAAAGCGCATGTCTACGCCGAAAAGGAGCATGCATCATGAGCCAGCTGATTCAATTGCAAGCCAACGGCCAGGCCAGTATTGTTGCGGACACATGGACACGCGTCACCCCGCCACCACCGGCTGAAGAATCCGTGCGCAAGCAGGCCGGTAAAGTGGTGCTATTTAAACTCACCGGTGAAGCCACCTATACCCCTGAGCAAATTGCCCAAACCGTGATTCCGACCACAGGCAAAGTGCTACTGCCACTCAGCGTATGGCAAGCGCACAAAGCCAGCCTGCAAAGCCGACTGGCCGCGGGCGACATTGGCATTATCCTCGCCACCCACGAAACCGTGGAAGCCTTGCAGGCCGAGTTTGCCGACCTTAACCAGTTGCCACTGATTGCCGTGTTTGTCGAACGTTTTGCTGATGGCCGTATTTTTACCTTGGGCAACTGGCTGCGTAGCCGTTGTGGCTTTAAAAACGAGCTGCGCGCCATCGGCGATGTATTGCGTGACCAGTTGTTCTTCCACAAACGGGCCGGCTTTAACAGCTTTTTGATTCGTGCCGACCGTTCGGCACACGACGCACTGGCCAGCCTCAACGATTTCAGCCAGCCTTATCAGGGTGCGGTGGATGACGTACCTGTCTGGCGCAGGGTGAAACGCGTATGAGTTT
>CAYYBN010000218.1:0-1218 GCA_964470225.1 uncultured Methylotenera sp.
CGCCTAAATGATCCAGTTTGAGATAGACCGCGTCATGGTGTTTGCCTATGCCACGGCCTTCCTTGATTTCGGTGGCCATGGCGCGCGAGACCACATCACGACTGGCCAGATCTTTGGCGTTGGGCGCGTAGCGCTCCATAAAACGTTCGCCTTCACTGTTGACCAGATACCCACCTTCGCCGCGCACACCTTCGGTAATCAGCACCCCGGCATTGAGCACACCGGTCGGGTGAAACTGCCAAAACTCCATGTCCTGTAACGGCAACCCGGCACGGGCAGCCATACCCAGACCATCGCCGGTATTGATAAAGGCATTGGTACTGGCCTGAAAAATACGCCCGGCACCGCCGGTGGCCAGCATGGTCGCTTTGGCGTGGATGATGTGAATATCGCCAGTTTCGATTTCCAGTGCGATCACGCCTAGGACATCGCCATCACTGTCACGAATCAAATCCAGTGCAAACCACTCGATCAAAAACTGTGTATTGGCTTTGACGTTACGCTGATACAGGGTATGCAGCATGGCGTGACCGGTACGGTCTGCCACGGCGCAGGTGCGTGAAATCGGTTTTTCGCCAAAGTTGCGCGTCATGCCGCCAAACGGACGCTGAAAAATACGGCCATTGTCCAGACGGTCGAACGGCATGCCAAAATGTTCCAGTTCGATAATCGCCTTGGCGGCATTGCGACACATAAACTCGATGGCATCTTGGTCACCCAGATAATCGGAACCCTTGATGGTGTCGTACATATGCCAGAGCCAGTTGTCTTCCGCCACATTGCCCAGTGCTGCGGCAATCCCGCCTTGCGCGGCTACCGTATGCGAGCGGGTCGGGAATACTTTGGACAAGACAGCGACATCGGCACCGGACTCGGCCAGTTGCAGCGCAGCGCGCAAACCGGCACCGCCACCGCCGACAATGACGGCGTCTACCTGATGGTGTTGTATCTGAGATGCAGTTGTCATACCACTCACCTTAAAAATCCAGTCCAAATAAAATCCACAACACGGCTAAAAGTTCCAGCCACAGCGCAATATCCGCCAGTGCCTGTATCACATGACGGCTGGGTAAATGCGGCACATAGTCGCGCAACACATCGCGTACCCCCAGCCAGGCATGCAAGGCTAAACACAAGAAAAACCATAGCGTCAGCAAGCGCCACCACAGCGGAGAAAACACGGCTTGCCAGCCCGTAAAGTCAGCCGGGGCCAATACG
>CAYYBN010000218.1:1228-3709 GCA_964470225.1 uncultured Methylotenera sp.
CACAAGCGCAAAAGCAGTAGCAGTAAATACAACGCCATGCTCAAGGCACACAGTCGCTGCGTTAGCCAGCGACGCATGCCCGGGTATCTGGCGGTCAATAATTCAACATACATACTGTTCACCCACCTACCAGATCACCGGCAGCAAACAAAGCATAGTCACGCCCACCAACATCAACACCACCCGACTGGTAAAACGTGCCTTTTGCAAACTGGTCATCCAGTGCACATCCATGGCCAGGTGACGAATACCGGCGTAAAAATGATGCATAAACGCCCAAGTCAAGCCCGTTACCAGCAGCTTGAACGGCCATTGCTGCAATTGCGCACTGACAAGTGCATACCCCGAGGCATTTTGCAGCGACGCATGTAAGGCCCACAATATCCAAGGCAAGGCCAGAAAAATAGCGACCCCGCTGGCACGGTGCATGATGGAGACAATGGCATTGACCGGTAGACGGATGGTCAGCAGATTGAGGTTCTTGGGCCGCGCCTGTCTTGGCTTTTTGACGATCATGGCAGAGACCCTACTCGCCCGCTTTTGCAGCCGCAGCCACAGCGCCCGCCACATACTGCATCAGCCGTGGATCAAACGGTTTGGGGATGATGTAGTCCTTGCCAAACGACAATGCACCGAGTTGGTAGGCGTCCAGCACTTCTTGTGGCACTGGCTCACGTGCGAGCGCGCTCAGCGCCTTTGCAGCGGCCACTTTCATGTTCTCTGTAATCTGTTTGGCCTGTGCATCGAGTGCGCCACGGAACAGATAAGGGAAGCACAAGGCATTATTCACCTGATTGGGGAAGTCACTACGACCCGTGGCCATAATCACATCATCACGGATGGCAAACACCTGTGACGGCAAAATTTCAGGGTCGGGATTGGCCAGCGCAAAGATCACCGGCTTGGCCGCCATCAAGCCGACCAGCTCGGCTGGCAAGCCATTTTTGGCCGATACGCCGATAAATACATCGGCACCCTGCATGGCTTCGGCCAACGTTTGTACGCCGCCCTGTGCAATTGCCAGTTCACGGTTATTGTCATGCAGGTCAGTACGTGCTGTATCTAATACGCCGGAGCGATCGACCATGGTAATGTCGGTCGCCCCCATGCGTTTAAGCAATTTGGCGCACGAACAACCCGCTGCACCCGCACCTAGAAAAACAATCTTGGCGCGGGGCAACGTTTTGCCTTGGAGATCCAGTGCATTTAACAAGGCAGCAGCCACAATCACGGCGGTGCCGTGCTGGTCATCATGAAACACCGGAATATCCAGGCGTTTTTTCAGTTCGTTTTCAATATAAAAGCAATGTGGTGCCGCAATGTCTTCCAGATTGATACCCCCAAAGGTCGGCGCAATATTCACCACGGTTTGAATAAACTCGTCTGGCGTGGCGGCATTCACCTCAATATCAAATACATCAATCCCGGCAAAGCGTTTAAACAATACGCCCTTGCCTTCCATCACCGGCTTACCAGCCAGCGCACCGACATTACCCAGCCCCAACACGGCCGTGCCATCCGTAATCACGGCCACCAGGTTGCCCTTGTTGGTATATTTATAAGCATTGGCAGGGTCTGCGGCAATTTCTCGTACCGGCTCGGCCACACCCGGGGTATAGGCCAGCGACAAATCTTGTTGCGTGACACAAGGTTTGGATGACTCCACACTCAGCTTGCCCGGCTTGGGAAACTGGTGATAGTCCAGTGCACGTTTTTTCAAGTCATCCATCTTCAACCTCTTTCTTTCATGATGCACTGCATCGTGCACCGATTCACACTACTCAACATGCGTCCACGCTATTGAGCATATTGCATTCATTCCAATTCGCTCATGTAATGGTGGTCGTCGGTCAAACACAAGCCCAGCCGCCATTCCATTGGTTTATCACCATAAGTAAACGACACACGCTCGATACTTAATAAAGGATAGCCTTCCGCCAAACCCAGCGCTTTGGCTACCTCACCGGTGGCCGCCACCGCTTTAATGCGTTCTTCGGCGCGTATCATGCGTATGCCAAACTGAGATTCATACATGCTGTACATAGAGCCATTACTGGCTTCAACCGTGCTGCGATTCAGCCCCTTGAAAGGTGCAGCCGGCACGATAATATGGTCGTATATCAGTGGACGGCCTGAAAAAGTCAGCAAGCGCTTCACATCTAACGTGGTTGCCCCAGCCTTGATTTCCAGCACTTTACCGATGTGTGCGTTGGCCTTGCTTTTGACGCAGGACAGAAAGGCATTGTGTAGTATCTCTTTCTGGCCGTTCTCTGCGGTCAAACGCAAAAACCGCAGCTTGACATCATCCTGGTTGTGCGTGGCGACAAAGGTGCCTTTGCCCTGACGACGTATCAGTATGTTTTCAGTCGCCAGGCTATCGATGGCCTTGCGTACGGTGCCTTGACTGACTTTAAAGCGCTGTGCCAGCTCAATCTCGCTGGGAATCATGTCTCCCGGGCGCCACTCACCCCCAATCAGACT
>CAYYBN010000219.1:0-3705 GCA_964470225.1 uncultured Methylotenera sp.
GACCAACTTGTGCAGCAACTGTCTGCCGCAGGCCTGCCTTGCTTTGTGGGTTCATGCGCCGAAATTTATCTGGAGCAGGCTTTCTCAGCCTATTTTGATGGTGTACGCCGACCCAATGCCCAAGCCTATGCTGAACGTGCATTTTGTCTGCTGTGTCACCATACCATCACTGATGGTCAACTTGAACAAGCGCTGAGCATCATCCAGCAAGTGCTTTATACGTTAAATGGCTAACCCGCATGTATAACCTGTTTTCTAGCCGCTTACTCAGCCCCATCGCCGTGTTGCATGACCTGCTCATGACTGCGTTCGCCTGGTATGTGGCTTACATGCTGCGTTTTAATTTTGCCATTCCACACAAATTTTTGCAGAGCATGCTGTGGACCCTACCCGCAGTACTAACCATTGCACTGGTGGCTTTTTTGAGTGGGGGCCTCTATAAGGGCGTTTGGCGGTTTGCCAGTATTCCTGACCTTAAACGCATTGTGCAAGCAGTCGGCCTGGCCAGTATCATCATTGCCGTGATGGCGTTACTACTGCAACCTGAGTTCATTATTCCGCGCTCGGTATTGATTCTGCATCCGCTGCTGATGGTGTTGGGCATGGGCGGTAGCCGTCTGGTCTACCGCAGCTGGAAAGAACGTCGCTTGTTTAATCTATTGGCGACCAGCGGCAGGCCCGTCATGGTCATCGGCGTAGAAGAAGCGGCGGTCAGCTTAATTAGAGAGCTACACAAAAACCCGGAGTGGCGTGTGGTCGCGATCATAGACCCGAGCAAGCAGCTGGTGGGACGTGAACTGCTACAAATCCGCGTGGCAGGTGGGCTGGATGATATTCCCAACGTGGCGGCACGCTTGCAATGTCAGCATTGCATCATCGCCATGCCGGCGGCTGGTCATGACAAGCGCCGTCAAGCAGTGGAAGCCGCCAGTCTGGTGCCTGCGATGGAGGTACTCACGCTACCTGCCATGAGTGACCTCATTAGTGGCCGCGTCAGTGTGACGCAGGTGCGTAAAATTGATGTTGAGGATTTACTGGGGCGCGATGTTGTCCAACTTGACACGGCAGGGTTAAGCCACATGCTGGCCGGCCAGGTGGTGTTGGTATCTGGCGCTGCCGGTTCCATCGGCAGTGAACTATGCCGGCAGATTCTGGGTTTTGGGCCAGCACGATTGTTGTGTCTGGATATATCCGAATATGCGCTGTATACCTTGCAGCAGGAATTCAACCAGATGGCATATGGCGGTGAACTGGTGTATCTGGTCGGCGATGTGAAAAATCTAGGCCGCATGCGGGCCATTTTACACACGCACCAGCCCAGCGTAGTGTTGCATGCTGGCGCCTACAAACATGTGCCCATGATGGAGCATTGTAATGTGGTTGAGGCCTTGCAAAACAATGCATTTGGCACTTATCAGCTTGCGTCGGCTTGCCAGCAAGCCGGGGTCAACACCTTTGTATTGGTGTCAACCGACAAGGCGGTCAACCCGACCAATGTCATGGGGGCCAGCAAACGGTTGGCCGAACTGATCTGCCAAGGTTTACAGTCACACGCGGCAAGCACACGTTTCATTACCGTGCGCTTTGGCAATGTGCTGGGCAGCAGTGGCAGCGTCATTCCCAAGTTTCGTGAGCAGATTGCCCAGGGTGGGCCCATCACCATCACCCATCCGGAGATTACACGTTACTTCATGTCGATACCGGAAGCGACACAGCTGGTGTTACAGGCCGCCACCATGGGTCAGGGGGGTGAAATTTTTGTGCTCGACATGGGCACGCCGGTCAAAATCCTCGACCTGGCCAAAGACATGATCAAGCTGTCAGGCTTGCAAGTGCAGGACATCGGCATTGTCTTCACTGGGTTACGTCCGGGTGAAAAATTATATGAAGAACTGCTGGCCGATGATGAACACACCTTACCGACCACGCATGACAAGTTGCGTATTGCACAAGCGCGTCGTGCCGAGCCGGGTTGGTTACAGGCCTTGCTGGACTGGTTACAGAGCATTGAACATCTGCCTGAAGCTGTCATCAAGCAAGGCTTGCAACATTGGGTTCACGAGTACCAACCTGATACCCGGCCTGCTCCGATAATGGCGTCCCCTTCCACCCCGCCTCGCCACTGATATGCCCTTATTGACGCTGAAACAAGCCAGCCTGGCTTTTGGCCATGTGCCTTTACTCGACCGGGTCGATTTTCAACTGGATGCGCGCGAACGCGTGGGCATCATCGGTCGCAATGGTACCGGCAAATCCAGCCTGCTCAAGGTGGTGGCCGGACTGGTGAAGCTGGATGATGGCGAATGCTGGCGCGACCCTGGCAGCAAGATTGCCTACGTGCCGCAAGAACCCGCACTGGATGAACATCAGGATGTATTTTCCGCAGTGGCCCATGGACTGGGTGCGCTGGTACACCAGTTGCGCGAGTATCACACGGTATCAGTACAGTTGGCGCACCAGGCCGATGACGCCGCCCTATTGCTCAGGTTGCAGCAGTTGCAGCACGAACTGGAGGCCGCACAAGCCTGGTCATTGCAATCACGTATCGAAAATGTACTCAGCCGTTTGGGCTTACAGGCGGATACGCCGGTGGCCAGTCTGTCGGGTGGCTGGCGTAAACGCGTGGCGCTGGCGCAGGCACTGGTGCAGTCGCCTTCTGTGATGTTGCTGGATGAGCCCACCAACCATCTTGATATGGAAGCCATTGTCTGGCTGGAGGAGTTGTTGCTCGGTTTTAACGGCAGCGTGCTGCTGATTACGCATGACCGGCGCTTTCTCGACCGGTTGGCGACACGCATTGTCGAACTTGACCGCGGACACCTGACCGAATTTAGCGGCAACTACAGCCAATATCAACTGAAAAAAACCGAGTTGCTGGCGGTTGAAGCACAGCATCAGGCCAAATTTGACAAGTTTTTGGCCCAAGAAGAAGTGTGGATACGCAAAGGCATCGAAGCCAGACGCACACGTAATGAAGGCCGTGTGCGGCGACTGGAGCAGTTACGGTTGGCACGTGCAGCCAGACGCGACCGTCAGGGCCAGGTGCAACTGCAACTGGATGCTGGCGAACGCTCGGGCAAGCTGGTGGCCGAACTGCAACAGGTGCACATGGCCTACGCCGACAAAGTGCTGATAGCGCGCTTTTCTACGCGCATTATGCGGGGCGACCGCATCGGCTTGCTGGGGCCCAATGGAGTTGGCAAATCCACGCTGCTGAAACTGATACTGGGCGAGCTGGAGCCGCTGAGTGGCCAAATCCAGCGTGGCACCAATCTGCAAGTGGCCTATTTTGACCAGATGCGTGAACAACTGGACCCGGAAGCCACGCTGATGGACACCATAAGTCCAGGTTCTGACTATGTGCAAATTGGTGACAAACGTACCCATGTCATTGGCTATCTGGAAGACTTCCTGTTTGCCCCGCAGCGCGCGCGTTCGCCGGTTAAATCCTTATCCGGTGGCGATCGCAACCGTTTGCTGTTGGCACGCTTGTTTGCGCGTCCGGCCAATGTGCTGGTGCTGGATGAACCCACCAATGACCTGGATATTGACACATTAGAATTGCTGGAAGGCCTGCTGCAAGACTACAGCGGCACCTTGTTTCTGGTCAGCCACGACCGTGCCTTTCTTGAAAACACCGTCACCCAGGTCATCGCTTTTGAAGGTCATGGACAGCTGAGCGAGTTTGGAGGCGGCTATGACGAT
>CAYYBN010000220.1:0-3703 GCA_964470225.1 uncultured Methylotenera sp.
CTTTGTCGGCTATGGTGACACTGTACAAATCAACTTCAGTGGTACAGTTAAATTAAACAGCAATACCAAAGGCATAGAAACTGTTTATCTCGGCTCCAGCGATAACAGTCCTATCAGCGGATTTAGCAATGTCAACGCGAGCGTCGATGCCAGCAAAGTTGAGAGCGGCCTGATATTCGTTGGCAATAGTGGCAGAAATACGGTGGTTGGTTCCAACTACAATGATGCCTTCGTTAATTTTTCTGCCACTGACGCGCTTGATGGTGGGGATAATCTTCAAGTCAAAAACCAAATCTCCATTTTAAATGAAAGCTTTTACACGCAAGGCGTGAGCGGTGATTTGTTGGTGTTGACGGATGGTCAGACTTATACACAATCGAATGATGCGCTGTTGAAAAATATTGAAAATATCGTTTTCGATGCTTACACCGTCAATTTAAATCTGACTGGTCAAACCGAAAGCTTCAATATCTTTTCTGAGGATGTTTTCAACAACTTCTCTACACAAACTAGCTCCACGGTCATTGGTGGGTCGGGACAAGATACCTTGTTTATCAATTCGTCAGTCGTTAGTTTTGCCTCTGACAGTTCGATTGCATCAGTTGAAAATATCGTGCTGGATGCGTACTCTCTTAACCTTTCCAATCAAACCGAAGACCTGACTGTGTATGTCTATAACAGTGCCACCGTTAACGATGGACAGGGTGTTGATATGCTGTTTGGCGGATATACAAACAGCGATACCTTCAACCTCAAAGCAAGCACTGCAATATCAGATACCGTCTACGGAGATGGGGATAGTAATGGCGATGGTCTGACCGATTTGGAAGAGTTGTATCCAAACTTCAATGATGGCGATTTCCCTGATCCTGAGGTTTCAAATCCATCTTCAGGCGACACAGTAGTTATTGCGTTGACCAACAGCGATGCTGGCAATACGATTTCCCTAAATGGTAATGGGGTTGAATACGTCTATTTGGATGATGATAGTGAAAATATCGACTTCAATATTGACGCCTCCAGCGTGAACAGTTCCAGAGACTACACGCAATTTATCTTTGCCAATGATGGTAATAACGCCGTGTATGGCTCTGCTTCTAATAACGAAATTTACACCTATAATGGCAATGACCTTTTGCATGGCGGTGACGGTACAAACAACCTTTACGGCGGCTTGGGTGCAGATATTTACGATTTGCACTTTACCGAGGATGCCGAGAACACCGTATTCCAAGGTTTTGGCAACAGTGCAGTGTATGCGGATGACAGTGTGGATCCGGATACCACTGGTTTTGGCAACGATGATATTTTCACGTTTGCCGATGGCGTAGATGTCGTGGTCAACTACAGTGAAGCCAACAGCGACATCAGTCTGACTGAAAACGGATTATCTCTGACAGAGATGTCAGGTGTGTTTGATGGTACCAATCTTAGCGACAACAGTTATACCCTCGTCCAAGGTACTTACAACCTTAATAGCGATACTTTCACCGTACTGAGTAGCGGCAGTGATTCAATGATTGTCTACGATGATGACACCTCCAGTGATGTCAATATGGTGGCGATTGTCGTAACAGGTACGCTCACAGGCGATCTGAATATTTCAGTCAATAACGTATCTTAAAAAGAGCAACCTAAAAACTCCCCTACATGGGGAGTTTTTTTTCGGGGGTAAGTCTACATGACACATTATTTCGTTGATATCTTTGAAGATACTGCCTTCAGGCAACCTGAAGCCATCGCGATCATTGCTGACGAGGGCGAGATTTCCTATAAAAAACTTTTTCTGATTATCAAAACACTGGAACATTGGCTGCAACAGCAAGGGGTGCAGTCGGGCGAGTATGTGGGCATCTCGCTTGAACAGAATGTGCTACATATCGGCCTGATTTATGCACTCGCTCATCTCGGGGCGGTGTCTGTACCTTTACCAACCACCAGAACCCTGCAATGGCGTCAATCCATCTGTGAGCAACTGGGTATACACCATGTAGTCACTAACCATGCGGCACATACGCTGGTAGGCGTGCACATGATAATCGCCAATAATCTGCACATCAATAAAGACCTGCCGTTCAGGCGAACGCAACGCGCCGTTGCGTCCGGCGATGCTTTGTTGCGCATTTCGCTCACCTCCGGCACAACTGGTCAACCCAAGGCAGTGCCAATGACAAATGGCTTAATCCAGCGGCGCATTGAGGGCTATCTGCTGCCATTTAACGCATCGTCAGTGGTGGTACCGTTCGACTTCAATCACACTGTAGGGCTTAACCTGAGCTTGTCATTGTTTGGCGTTGGTGGAAAATTACTGCTAACACAACATACTTTTTCATCCGAGTTTTGGCGTCAGGTGCAGGCCCATGACGTTACCGACCTGATTTTATCGCCGGCACAAATTTCAACCTTCATTCAATACTTCGAACAACAGCCTGTCGCATTGCCTAACATGCAACGAATCAGGTTGCTGGGCGACAGGCCGTCAGGCAAGTTAATCAGTTATCTTCATGCACACATCTGCAAGCAAGTGTTTTCCAGCTACGGCATTATCGAAGTAGGGGGGGTTGCGATTGCGGACTATGAAACATTGGTCAATTACCCTGGCGCCACCGGCATTGTGAGTCAACATGTACAGGCAGAAATTGTTGATGAACACGAACAGCCTGTCCCCCATGGTACAACAGGTCAAATCAGAATACGCTCCGACGCCATGATTCAGCAGTATCTGGATGGTGATAGCAGCAAATTCAAACACGGCTTTTTTTATACCGGCGATCTAGGAAAAATCACCGAGCAGGGGCTGCTTTACATCGAAGGTCGCATGCATGATGTCATGAGCTTTGGCGGGCTGAATATCAACCCCAGCTTTTATGAGTCCATCATCAATGAGTACGTGGACATCGTCGAGTGTGCCGTGGTCAGTTATGAGAAAAACGATTTCACCACGAGTTTAGGATTGGCAATGGTCGTTAACCGTGAATTCAACATGGAAGAATTCAGGTCTTACCTGAAAACACATATTGAGCACCAGCCCAAGGCAGTGTTTGTAATGGAAAAAATCCCGAGAAACCAGTATGGCAAGATCCAAAGAGATGTGTTGCAAAACAACGTTCTGGCAATGGTCAAACAACATGAAAACCATCATTGAACAGTTTTTACACACCGCGGCTCGCTGCGATACAACAGCAATTCATTATGGCAACAGTAGCCTGTCCTATCCAGCATTGCGCGATGAAGTCAGCGCTTTGGTTCGCCATTTACAACAACAAGACGTAGGTAGGGGCAGTATTGTCTCGTTACAAATGCCCAATACCCCGGCTTTTTTTGTGGCGTTTTTGGCTTTATTACAATTGGATGCGACGGTCATCCCCACCAATCCGCTATTTTCTGACGCCATCAAACTCGCCATCTACCGCAAGTTTCAAGTCAACTTTGTGCTTTCTATGCCGACGGAGCCGCCCGATGATGGTCTTTCATCACAGACGGATACGCAGGTCAGCCTGCAAGCGCTGCCAGTGACTGGTCGCCATGGCACAGTGCCTATTATTGCGCTGCCGTTGATTCAACTGCTGCCGCCCGCCAAACAACAAGACCCGCCTGCCATTGCTTACAGCCACGCATACTTTATCAAGCGCATGGAAAAAACCTTGTCTTTCGATGAGCCAATCAAAGCATTGATGCCGCCAGACTTGAACTTCACCATGGG
>CAYYBN010000221.1:0-3701 GCA_964470225.1 uncultured Methylotenera sp.
CAGGCGACTACACCACCCCAAACGAAGCACTATCGGTTTGCGCATACCAAAACACGTGGTCATGCAAGCCTTGTTGCATGCCATACAACAGCCTGTGCTGAGCATGACCCTGCAATTACCGGGCGATGCCTTGCCCATGTCGAGTGGTTGGGAAATTAGCGAACAATTGGAACATCAATTGGATGCGGTGGTCGATAGCGATATTTTGCATGTGGGGCCAACCACAGTGGTGGATCTGACCGAAGAGCCGCCGCTACTGGTGCGTCAGGGTGTGGCAGCTTGGCCTTAACCCAGAGAAATGAATTGAGATACAGATGATAGAACTGACCACCATACAAAAAATAGCAGCCTATGCCCTGCCGGTAGTCTTTGCCATTACTGTGCATGAAGCCGCGCATGGCTATGCAGCGCGCTATTTTGGAGACCATACCGCCGAACGGTTGGGTCGTATCAGCCTGAATCCACTTAAACACATAGACCCGGTAGGCACCTTGCTCTTACCCGCGCTAAGCATGATGGTGGGAGGCATATTGTTTGGTTGGGCCAAGCCGGTACCGGTGAATTTTGGTCAATTGCGACGCCCCAAGCAGGATATGTTGTGGGTGGCACTGGCGGGGCCAGCTTCTAACTTTGTGATGGCTTTGTGTTGGGGGGTGCTGCTCCAACGCATAGACTGGTTTCCAAATACTGCACACGCCTATTTGATTCAAATGTGTCTGGCAGGCATACAAATCAATCTGGTACTGCTGGTGCTAAACCTGTTGCCTTTGCCCCCGTTAGATGGGGGGCGCATCGCCGTCAGCTTGTTACCCATGCCTGCAGCCATGGCACTGGCGCGTACCGAACGTTACGGATTGTTTATACTCATCGCACTGATGGTCACGGGGCTGCTAGGCTTGTTACTGACCCCAGTGTTACAGTTTTTTCAGCATGTACTGATGCTCATGCTGATGTAAACTGTGCACCTTAAGCACTCGGTGCTGTCATTATCACATTACAACCAATCAGGTATCAGGAAACCATTATCATGGCGGTCGAACGCGTATTATCGGGCATGCGCCCCACCGGACAGTTGCATTTGGGGCATTATCACGGCGTGCTGAAAAACTGGCTTAAATTGCAACACGAATGTGAGTGTCTGTTTTTTGTCGCCGACTGGCATGCCTTGACCACCCATTACGATACGCCCGAAGTCATCGAAGAAAGTGTGTGGGACATGGTGATTGACTGGTTGGCTGCGGGTATAGACCCGGCCAACGCCACGATTTTTATTCAGTCGCGCGTGCCAGAACATGCCGAGCTACATACGCTGCTGAGTATGATGACGCCGTTAAGCTGGCTGGAGCGGGTTCCAACTTACAAAGATCAGCAGGAAAAACTCAGTAATAAAGATTTATCAACCTACGGCTTTTTGGGCTACCCTTTGCTGCAAAGCGCCGATATTCTGATTTACAAAGCCACGCAAGTCCCAGTAGGCGAGGATCAGGTGCCGCATATCGAGCTGACACGCGAAGTAGCGCGTCGCTTTAACCACATCTATGGCCGAGAAAAAGGCTTTGAAGAAAAGGCCGAAGTGGCCATTAAAAAACTTGGTTCCAAGCGGGCTGCGTTGTACACGGAAATGCGTGCAGCTTATCAAGAAAGTGGCGATGCTGAAGCGCTGGCCGCAGCACAAGCCATGATTACCGAGCAACAAAACTTGAGCTTGGGTGACAAGGAGCGTTTACTCGGCTACTTGGAAGGCGGCGGCAAAATTATTCTGGTCGAGCCAGATTACAAACTAACCCCGGCGTCCAAAATGTATGGCCTCGATGGACAGAAAATGTCCAAGTCTTATAACAACACTATTTCTTTGCGTGAGCCAATAGACGACGTCACCAAAAAAATCAAGACCATGCCAACCGACCCGGCGCGTATCCGTCGTACCGACCCCGGTGACCCAGCCAAATGTCCGGTGTGGCAGTTGCATGAAGTCTATTCCGATGAAAAGACCAAAGCCTGGGTGCAAGAGGGCTGCCGCAGTGCGGGTATCGGCTGTATCCAATGTAAACAGCCTGTGATTGATGGTGTCGTTGCCGAACTGACCCCTATACAACAACGTGCTGCTGAGTATGCTGAAGACCCGACACTGGTGAAAAATATTGTGGCCGAAGGTTGTGAAAAAGCCCGTAAGCTGGCACGCGAAACCATGCGTGAAGTGCGCGATGTGATGGGTCTGAATTACAGTTGAGACTTTACTAACGGTAACCGCATTACCCGGCGCTGCTAGGCAAGTCTGTAGCGATTTCACTCGACGCTGAACCATCAAAAGAGTGTCATTTTGGTGCGTTTTGCGGACGATTTTCATTACATTGGTGGTCGCCAACGCTGTTGTGTTGGTGACAGCGTCCTCAATTTTCGGGTATGCTGTATTTGTCTCATTACACAGGATGCTGTCTTACAGCATGACTTATGGCTTCGGAGCCGGACAAGTTAACCCACAAACCTTCTTTATTGGAACGCCTCAGCCACTTTTTGTTACGTGAGCCTGAGGACCGCGAGCAGCTGGTCTCATTACTACACAGTGCTTACGAAAATCACCTGATGGATGCCGATTCACTGGCCATGATAGAAGGTGTATTGCAAGTGAGTGAAATGCAAGTACGTGATGTCATGATTCCGCGCTCGCAGATGGATGTGATTGATATTGCCCAGCCGGCTGAAACGTTTCTTCCATTTGTCATCGAAACTGCACACTCGCGTTTTCCAGTCATTGAAGACAACAAAAACGATGTCATAGGCATACTCCTTGCTAAAGATTTACTCAGGTACTATGCCGGGGAAGAGTTTGAACTGCGCGACATGTTGCGCCCCGCGGTATTTATCCCAGAGTCCAAACGCCTGAACGTGTTATTGAAGGAGTTTCGCAGTAATCGAAACCATATTGCCATTGTGGTGGATGAGTATGGCGGCGTGGCTGGTATGGTCACCATTGAAGATGTGCTGGAACAGATTGTTGGCGACATTGAAGATGAGTACGATTATGATGAAGATGAAGACAATATCATCCAGCAGTCAGACCATAGCTACCGGGTCAAAGCGCTGACGGAAATTGAGGAGCTCAATGCAGCGCTCAATTTACAATTGGATGCCGACGAGTTTTCTACTATCGGCGGCCTGGTGGTTAACCAGTTTGGGCATTTACCCAAGCGCGGTGAGCAGGTAACGGTTGCACCTTTACAAAACACCATTTTGCGCGCAGACAGCCGTCGTGTGCATAGTCTGCTTATAGAGATTGTAGATGAGGCCACTGGGACTGAGCCGCTCGTGTAAGGGTTGCGCCCATTCTTGTAGCGGTTGAACTATCTCTGGCCGTAATGTACTAATAGAAAACAAGGAGCGTAAGATGCAAATTTCCAAATGGTTACAAGGCATTATAGTGATTGCGGCATTATGGGTTTCTTTGCCGGTATTGGCCGGTGAAAACCCTGGCGTACCCAAGGATGAACGTGGTTTTGTTGAGATGATTGGTAAACTTAACAAAGCTCAAATCATTGCCTTGCTTGGTGAACCAGCCAAAGCTGAAGATGTAAAACTCAAAGACAGTGGTCGCATAGTCGCTTCTATCTGGCATTACCATAACATCAATGTTGACGCTAAAGGTCAGCCTTATCCCACGACTGAGGTGGATTTTGTGGATGACAATGTCAATGTGATTGTAT
>CAYYBN010000222.1:0-3682 GCA_964470225.1 uncultured Methylotenera sp.
ACCCGGCATGGTGGCATGGCCAGTATTACTGGCAACAACCTTAGGCATTGCCTTTACTTCTGGCGCTGCTGCTGCGTTTAACTGCCTGATTGAACATAAAATTGAT
The DNA here is from genome assembly GCA_964470225.1 of uncultured Methylotenera sp. GTDB lineage: Bacteria > Pseudomonadota > Gammaproteobacteria > Burkholderiales > Methylophilaceae > Methylophilus. Next base: position 107 of record CAYYBN010000222.1, read on the forward strand.
GCCATGATGGCACGTACCCGCGCCCGTCCGTTGCCGACTGGTCAGGTCTCACAGATTGAAACATTGTTGTTTGCCAGTGTGCTGGGCGGTCTAGGCTTGGCCATCTTGTACGTGTGGGTTAACCCGCTCACGATGTGGTTGACGCTTGGCACCTTTGTTGGCTATGCAGTGATTTACACCGTTTTGCTAAAACCGGCGACCCCCATGAACATTGTGATTGGGGGCGCGTCTGGTGCCATGCCGCCCATTTTAGGCTGGGCAGCGGTAAACAACACCGTGTCGCCCGAATCACTGGTCATGTTTCTGATTATTTTTGCCTGGACGCCTCCCCATTTCTGGGCACTGGCACTGTATCGCCGCGAGGAGTACGCCAAGGTTGGTATGCCTATGCTGCCAGTCACTCATGGCGAGCGCTTTACGTTATTACATATCCTGCTTTACACCGTGATACTGGTAATGGTCTCACTGATGCCGTATGGGCTGGGCATGAGTGGTTGGCTGTACCTATGCGCAGCATTGGTGTTTAATGCCATCTTTATGTATTACGTGGTTGGCCTGTACCGTCAATACTCAGACGCGTTGGCCAAGGCCACTTTCAAATACTCAATTATCTACCTCAGCCTGATATTTGCGGCTTTATTGCTGGATCATTATCTGATTAAGACCCTTTGACAGCATGCACTTTTGTGCGGAAAACCCTTTCTCACCCGCTGGTGGAAAGGGTTTTTTTATGAGGCTAACAAAGTGTGTTCAGTGAATCTGTCAAGTTTGCGTTGAGCCTGAGCCACCACCGTTATATACTAATGAAAATAACGAAAGTCGGCGTCAAGTCATGAAACTGTTCAGCATATTATGTGGAATCTGGTTTGGATTATGCAGTATCAAGGGATTTGCAGAAGAAAGCCTGACTGTCGCCGTTGCTGCGAATGTACGCTACGCCTTTGACGATTTGGCAACTGCGTTTTTCAGTGAAACCGGTATCCGCATCAAGCCAGTTTACAATTCCTCAGGCAAAATTGTCACCCAAGTCCGCGAAGGCGCCCCCTATGATGTATTTTTGTCTGCGGATATGGATTACCCGCAAAAGCTGTGGGTAGACGGCTTGGCCGTGAATGTTCCCAGGGTGTATGCCTATGGCAAGTTGGTGCTATGGACGGCTCAGCCGGGGCTAGATATTAGCCAAGGCATGCAAAGTTTGTCTGCCGCTCAGATACAACATATTGCCATCGCTAACCCCAAACTGGCACCGTATGGTGCCGAGGCCGTAAAAGCCATACAGGCTGCCGGCCTGACCCAGATACTGGCGGGCAAGCTGGTGTATGCTGAAAACATTGCCGGTGTGTTGCAATACGTGGAAACTGGCCATGTGCAAGTGGGTATCACAGCCAAATCATTGGTCACTGCGCCCGAACTGGCAGGCAAGGGCACATGGGTGGAGGTGCCCTCTGCCTTGTATCAACCTATTGCACAAGGTGCGGTGATGCTACGTTATGGACAGTCCAATCATGGTGAAGCCACCCGTAAATTTTATGGCTTTCTGTACTCAGAAAAGGCGCGTGCCATACTGGCGCAGTTTCAGTATGGATTACCCTAGCCAAATGTACAGTGACTCGGCGTATCTGCTCTGCGGCTGTCGTAAACCCTGGTTGGCAAAGCAGCAAAACCATGACCACACTGTTCAGTTAGTACAGACTGGCCCAACAGGACCTCATGAGGTGTGATGGGGATGTTTGTAGACTTGAACCCCTTATGGTTGACGCTGAAACTAGCGAGCATGACAACCTTGCTGCTCTGTCTGTTTGGCATCCCGTTTGCCTACTGGTTAGCGCATACCCAACACCGGCTTAAGCCCCTGATACAGTCCATCGTTCTGCTACCGTTGGTGCTGCCACCAACCGTATTGGGTTTTTATCTATTGCTGTTGTTTAGTCCACAACACGCATTTGGCAGCTGGTTAGCCAGTGTGGCGGGTATCCGCCTGACCTTCAGTTTTCAAGGACTGGTGATGGCCTCGCTAATTTTTAGTTTTCCGTTTCTGGTTTACCCGATACAAGCGGCCTTTTCCAACCTGCCAGTGTCATTGCGCGAAGCTTCAGCATGTTTAGGAAAATCGGGCTGGCAAACCTTTTGGTGTGTCAGTTTGCCTAATATACGTCCGGCATTGACCGCAGGGGCTGTGTTGGCATTCGTACACACCATAGGTGAATTTGGCGTGGTGATGATGATAGGCGGCAATTTGCCTGAACGTACCCGTGTCATGTCGATTGCCATCTACGATGCGGTCGAAGCTTTGCAGTACCAGACTGCCCATCTGTATGCGGTCACTTTGGTACTGCTGTCTCTCGTGGCGTTGTTAGTGGTTCATCACCTGCAGAGTAAGCACTAGCATGCTAAAGGTCGATCTGCAGAAACAGTTTCAAACAAGTGCGGGCCACTTCAGGCTGGCACTACAGTTTGCACTCGATGCCGGTGAAGTGTTGGCCATTCATGGCCCGTCCGGTGCCGGAAAAACCACTTTATTACGTTGTCTGGCGGGCCTAACCCAGCCCGACCAAGGTCGCATCACGTTTGCGGACAAGCTGTGGTTTGACCAAACACAATCCTATTCATTGCCAGTCGCCCAGCGCAGAGTAGGGCTAGTGTTTCAGGACTACGCACTGTTCCCGAATATGTCCGTGCGTGAACAACTGCATTACGCCTTACCCAAAGGGGATGCCACGCAACGCATAGACCACTGGCTGGAAGTGGTTGGCCTGTCTGCGCAGCAACATCAAAAACCAGCCACCCTGTCGGGCGGACAAAAACAACGCCTGGCGCTGATACGTACCCTGATTGCCCGGCCACAATTGTTATTGCTCGACGAGCCCTTATCCGCTTTAGACAGTGAGATGCGCGCGCAATTACAGCAAGAACTATTGGTGTTGCAACGTCAGTACGCCTTACCTACGCTGTTGGTGACGCACGACTTACGAGAACTCTATCGCATGGCGCAGCGCGTGCTGCGATTGCGAGATGGTCAAGTACTGGATGCTGGCACTCCGGCCATGTTGTTTGCCGAGCAAGACCCGCAACAGGGTCTGAGTCTGCCCGGTGAAGTATTGACGCGACAAGTTCAAGGCGAGCTTCATGAGGTGCGGGTATTGGTAGGCGAGCAAATCATACGACTGCAAGTGAGCGCGCAGGCTGCAACAACCTTGCGTATAGGTAGCAGGGTGCGCCTCACCTCGACGCAGAGCACCTGGCAGATACAGGTGGATAGCTAGCCTCAGAGCAGCGTGAACAACCACCCCGCTTCAACAGGGTACCCGTTGACGCTATTGCCAACGACGTTGCGTTGATGCACAACGCATGCTGAATCAGTGGCGTTGTCGTTGCGGTGTCAAAAGTGGGGTAGCGACAGAAGAGGCCTGTTGCAGATAGTCGAGTACATATTCTCCTAACCAGGGTCGATGTCGCTGCCTATCCCAACCATAAAATCCGGCATGGCCACCCTCTGCCGGGTATATCAAAGTCACAGCATGCGATACTTCTGCTGCAGTTGGCAAATCCACCGATGGTACGAATGGATCATTCAAA
>CAYYBN010000223.1:0-3672 GCA_964470225.1 uncultured Methylotenera sp.
AACGCCCGGTACAAAAGCTTCCTCACCCAAGGCTTGAAAACGGGTATTCTGAAATTGATAGCCAATGACACCGTTTATGCCCAACCATGGTTGGTGCGACGCCTCCAGACTCCCTTGCATACCTCGGTTCTTGAAGGTCGTGCCAATGACACCGTCCTCAAGCTCAACATGTTGATAATCGGTATGCGCCAAACGCAGTTTGAGCTTTTGTAGCGGGCCACGCACATCGCGTACTTCACCTGCCATTTCAGTTCTACGGTTTTGCATATCAATACGCACAGACTCTTCGGCGACGGTGCCGTAGTTATTGTTGTTCTCAGAGTGAGAAATGCCCAGATAGCCATGTTCAAACGTCCATGAAGCCCCTAGCGCGCCACCATTGGCCTGCGCATCACTATTCACCAGTTTGCCACGGTTGAGTCGGGGAGTGCCATCAGCATCTGCCTTGCGTTTTGAAACCGCGAAGCCCGGAATATTGAGATTGCTGGTTTCGCGACCATAAATGTCCGCATGGATTGCAAAATCGCCATTGCCGACATCCACCACAGCCACACCGTTACGCGTGTTATCAGGCCCACCAAAACGGGCTTCTGCACGAGCGGCATAACCGTTGAGCGACTCTTTAGGGATACGGTGATCAATGGCATTGACGACACCACCAATTGCGCTGCCACCGTATAGCAGCGCAGCAGGGCCTCTCACCACATCTATTTGCTCGATTATCAAGGGGTCTATACCCACGGCATGGTCGAAACTCAGTGAGGATGCATCAAGGACGCCCACACCATTTTGCATGATACGCACCCGTTCGCCATCCAGTCCGCGAATAATCGGACGTGAGGCATTAGGTCCAAACTGGGTGGAGGACACACCGGGAATACCATTCAGCGTTTCTCCAAGTGTGCTTTGTCGGTTGAGACTGAGTTCATGTCCGTTTAATACCGAAACGGGGACAACCATTTCATCCGAGGAGACACCCAGCGGATTGCCTGTGACTGGCACATCGCCGACATTGAGAGTGCGAGATGTGGTTGTATTGTTTGCTTCCTCTGCGGCCCAGACCACAGGCGTATGCAGTGCAGCCAGCAGTGCTGCCAATAGCGGACGAACCAGCCAGGTTGGCCGGGAAAAACCAGGAGTATTCATATGGATTCCATTCAAAAGCTAACATCGTAGGCAACAAATGCCACGGTAGGATGAAACACGTCAATGCATGTCGTGAGTAACGATCAGGTCAAGCGTGAATGGAAACAGGCGGGGCACGTGCCGCATAGCCGCGGCGATGGCTGGAAAAGTAGTCAAGGGAATGGTCATGTGACCAGTGTTGCTGGGCCGCAGCGGGCAGAGATTGGAAACTACTGACAGCCACTGCGCCATCCGCATGCGCCATGGTCAGACACTGGGCACAATGCTCGCTGGTAGTGTTTTTATCCTGCTGACTGTGACTGACAAGGTCCTGAAAGTGGCTAATCTCGTGCGTGACGATGCCTGCTTGCACCAGGGCAAACAGCAGCACAAACACAACACTGAGCAGCGTTTTTCTTAACATATTGAATATATTAGCATATTGCCATGAGATTGCGGCAGCACAATTAGTCTTTCAGCCCAATCAGCACCCGCAGCATGGCTTCTACCGCGTTGGCATTATTGGCTGGCACATAGCCACCTTCCAGTGCCAGTACCATGCGTCCTTGTGCGTAATGATTAGCCAGTATGGACAGTTCCTTGACGAGCGCAGCATAATCAGCGTCACTATAATGCAAGCCACCCACCGTATCGTCGGCATGGGCATCTAGCCCGGCTGACACCAGTATCAGTTGCGGTCTGAACTGTTGCATGGCTACTGCAAGAGGCCCACGGATGGCTTGCAAGGCCGTCGTTCCATCACTGCCGCGTGGCACTGCGATATTCATGGTCGTTCCCAGGCCAGCACCGACACCGCGGTCAGAGGGCTGACCAGTACCCGGATAAAGGGGCGACTGGTGCGCGCTGAAATAAAACACATCAGGGTCGGCTTCAAAAATGTCTTGCGTGCCATTGCCATGGTGGACGTCGATATCCACAATCAGGATGCGTTGCAGCCCATGTTGATGTTGCGCATAACGGGCCGCCACCGCCACATGGTTATACACACAAAAGCCCATGCCGCGACTGGCACTGGCATGGTGGCCCGGTGGTCGAATCAGGGCAAATGCACTGCGGCTATCCCCGCGCATGACAGCATCGACACCCGCCATCACCGCACCACTGGCCAGACTGGCCACAGCTAATGACTGCTCGGACAATTCGGTATCGCCAGTCGACAAGGTACGATGTTGCCCGGCAGGGATGCGCGCCTGTTCGCGCTGCAAGGTGTCCAGATACTCTGCACTGTGTACGCGTAGCAAATCGGATCGGCTAGCAGCATGAAAAGCGGGCCAACGCAGGTAAGGTTTTAAAACGGGTTGTGATTGGAGATGGGTGACAATCGCAAGTAAGCGCTCCGCGGTCTCTGGATGTCCTGCGCCAGGTGCATGCTGCAAGAAACGTTCGTCATAAAGCATGGTTACCGTATTGGGTGCAGCCAACACAGCCACGGGCTGGACACAGGGCAGCATGGTTAAACTCAGCAAAGTGGCGATCAAGCGCATACGTGTTTTCTAACTCGGTGGGTCATTCAATTGTAAAAATAACGGACACACTGCACAAGCTTGGGTCTGCGTCTCGTGCGCTTGAAACGCCAGCGTGTTAAAGATTGACTACGCGCTTGGGGGCGACACGGCCATCACGCTGCTGCATGCCGATACCAAGAAACAATCCCGCATCACTGTATACACGCAACTCACCAGCCGCAATCGCACCCGACACCCATACCGGATTACCAAGTTTGAAATAAAATGCTGCATCATCATGCAAACACAGCTGTGGTAATGACTGAATGGCACTATCCACCGGCAATAACAAAGCATCACGTTCTTCGGCACTCATGGCCTCCAGCAGGTCTATGGTCACTGTTTGTGTAAGTTGATAGGTGGCGGTTGCCGTGCGACGCAAGTCAGTCAGGTGTGCACCCACACCCAGTGCCTTGCCGATGTCTTCACCCAACGTGCGGATGTAAGTCCCCTTGCTACAGGTCACCAGCATGCGTGCAATGTTGTCGTCACAAGACTGCACCTGCAAGTCATGAATCGTCACTTGTCGTGGCTGGCGTTCCAGTTCCACACCGTCACGGGCGTAGGCGTATAACGGTTTGCCATTGACTTTGAGCGCCGAATACATGGGCGGTACTTGCATGATGTCGCCCATAAACTGTGGCAGCACGCGGGCAATATCATTCAGTGTCACCCGCGCATCGACGCTGCTTATGACTTCGCCTTCTTTGTCGCCAGTCGTGGTGGTGACGCCAAAACGCACGCTGGCGAGATAGGTTTTATGTTCATCGGTCAGATGCTGGGCAAACTTGGTGGCCTCGCCAAAACAAATCGGCAGCACACCCGTGGCCAACGGGTCCAGCGTGCCGGTGTGCCCGGCTTTTTGCGCCTGATATAGCCATTTGACCTTTTGCAGTGCCTGATTGGAGGAAAAACCATACGGCTTGTCAAGCAGCAATACACCGTGCACAGCACGTTTAATGCGTTTGGTTTGCATAACTGAAGATAGAGAAAATTATTCTTGTGGCGGGCTGTCGGACAA
>CAYYBN010000224.1:0-3642 GCA_964470225.1 uncultured Methylotenera sp.
TGTTGGTATAAATCTGGATATTGGCTTGTCTTGCATAGGGCGGCTCAGCCCCCTCGGCACGTGGAATATCAGTCTGTAAAATATGACCACTCAAAGGCATCTGTAAAAGCTGATGCTGCGCAAGTACATCGGCCAGCCGTTTGGCGACAGCGGCGCCGGTATCAATCAGTTGCACGTGGGGCCCGGCAGCGGCAGCAATCAGCGGTCGCACCAGCGGGTAGTGGGTACAACCCAGCACCAGCGTGTCCGCGCCTTGTGCCAGCAGGGCCTGACAATAGGTGTGCACCAATGCTTGTGTCTCCGCGGTCTCTAAGGCGCCGCGCTCTATGCATTCCACCAAACCATGGCAGGCCTGGGTCACCACTTTGACTTCCCGACCATAGCTGTCCAGCAGCGCGGCAAACTGGGCGCTTTGCAAGGTGCCCGATGTTGCCAGTACACCGATGATGCCGTTGCGGGTGGCCGTCGCTGCCGGTTTAACGGCAGGTTCCATGCCAATAATCGGCAGGCTAAAACGGGTACGTAAAACGGCAATGGCGGCGGCCGTGGCGGTATTGCATGCCACCACCAGCGCTTTGGCACCTTGTGCAATCAGCGGTTCGGCAATGGCAAAACAGCGCGCACGGATGGCTTCAGCCGTCTGGTTGCCATACGGGGCATGCGCACTGTCGGCCATGTAGACAAAATTTTCCATCGGCAGTTGTTGTACCAGATGCTTGAGTACGCTGAGCCCACCCACACCTGAATCCATCACCCCGATAAAGGGCGCTAACGCGGCTGTTTGCGCCACAGGCTGTGGCTGGGACTCAATACGCATGTTTTGCGGCGGGATGATTTATAATGGCCGGATTATAACGTATTCAATGCAGAGCAAGAGTAGACCACCATGGCCAACAGGCTGAGCAAGATTTACACACGCACCGGTGACAGCGGCACCACCGGCCTGGGCGATGGCAGCCGTGTTGCCAAGTTCGATCTACGGGTTCAAGCCATGGGCGAGGTTGATGAACTCAATGCCGTGCTCGGCTTGCTGCTCACCGAAGCTGTGCCCAGCGATGTCAGCCAGGCTTTGCTGGCTATACAGCATGACTTGTTTGACCTGGGTGGTGAGCTGTGTATGCCGGGGCACAGTTTTATGCAGGCTGGCCGCGTCACCGCACTGGAAACCACGCTGGATGGCTGGAACGAGCACTTAAGCCCGCTCAAAGAATTTATTTTACCGGGCGGCAGCCGCGCCGCCGCCATGTGCCATCTGGCACGCACTGTTTGTCGCCGTGCCGAGCGCGTGCTGCATCAGTTGCAGGCCGAGTCTTCAGTGTCAGAAGTGGCCTTGCAATATATTAATCGTCTGTCTGACCTGCTGTTTGTGTTATGTCGTCATCTCAACCGGCATGCCGGGCTGCCCGACGTGTTGTGGAATAACCAGCATAAACTTTAACCATGCGGCGCTGATTGCGCCTGCATAGATAACCCGATTTCAATGATCAAACAATTTCTGCAATCCGTGTTTCGCAAGCGTGGCGGTAAAGCGCATGCGCCTTTACCTGCGGCGCAGGTGATGGGTGCCAGCAAACATAAAATTCACCACAAACATATTAGCCAGGCGGCGATTAAAACCTGCGAAGGTCTGCAAAAAGCCGGCTTTCAGGCCTATATCGTGGGCGGCGCGGTGCGTGACTTATTGCTCAACCATCCGCCCAAAGACTTTGATGTCGCCACCAATGCCACGCCTGAGCAAGTGCATAAAATCTTCCGCCGTTCACGCATCATAGGCCGTCGCTTCCGGTTGGTGCATGTGCTGTGGGGCCACGAAACCATCGAAGTGTCGACCTTCCGTGGCCACCACCAGAGCGAAGGTGATGCCGAAACCAACGACAGTGGTCGCATCATCCGCGACAATGTGTTTGGCAGCATCGAAGAAGACGCGCTTCGCCGCGACTTTACCGCCAATGCCTTGTATTACGACCCGCAGCGGCAAGAAGTGCTGGACTTTCACAATGGCGTGGCCGATATACGCGCCAAAACCCTGCGCATCATTGGTGACCCGGTCACGCGCTATCAGGAAGACCCGGTACGCATGCTGCGCGCCGTGCGTTTATCTGCCAAACTGGGCTTGAACATTGAGCGCAGTACCGAAGGGCCGATACGCAAGCTGGCAGACCTGCTGGAAGATGTTCCGCCCAGCCGCCTGTTTGATGAAATGCTCAAACTGTTCTTGTCTGGCCATGCCATCGAGAGCATCAATGCGTTGCGCAAACAGCAGTTGCACCATGGCTTGCTGCCGTTGCTCGATGTGGTGCTGGAGCAGCCACTGGGTGAAAAATTTGTCATGCTGGCCCTCAACAATACCGATGAGCGCATTTCCGCCGGAAAGTCTTCCAACCCCAGCTTTTTGTTTGCCACCTTGCTCTGGCATGAGGTGTTGCAAGCCTGGCAAGAAAACCAGAACCGTGGCGAACCCAGCATTCCTGCCCTGCACATGGCGATGAATGAAGTCATCGACAAACAGGCGCAAAAAATGGCGATACACAACCGCTACACCGCCACCATGAAAGAAATCTGGGCCATGCAGCCGCGTTTTGAGCAACGTTCCGGCAAACGACCCTACGCTTTGCTCACCCATCCGCGCTACCGTGCTGGCTACGACTTTTTGCTTCTGCGTTGCGCATCTGGAGAACTGCCACAAGAAGTAGGTGACTGGTGGACGCGCTTTGCCGATGCGGGCACCGACGAACGCACCCAGATGCTGCTGCCAGAACAGGGGCCGAAAAAACGCCGCCGTCGGCCACGCAAGAAAAAACCGGCGGGCGATGCAACTGGCCACGGAGACACCTGATGGCGCGAGCGTTGATTGCGCTGGGCAGCAATTTGCAACAGCCCGCGCAGCAAGTCCGTCGCGCCATTGCGCAATTGGCGACGACACCAGGGCTGAAACTGTTGCAGGCATCCAGCCTGTACGTCACGGCGCCGGTCGGTTATGACCAACAGCCTGACTTTATCAATGCGGTAGTCAGCGTTGAAACGGCATTGCCTGCGCCTAGGCTGATGTCGTTGTTACTGGATATCGAGCAGCAGTTTGGCCGGGAACGGCCTTTCCCCAATGCGCCACGCGTCCTCGATCTGGATTTGCTGGATTACGATGGCCTAACCCTGAATACCGCGCATCTAACCTTGCCGCATCCACGCATGCATGAACGCGGCTTTGTTATGCTGCCGCTGGCCGAAATTCAACCCGATTTTCGTTTGTTGCAAGCGGCAGCACAAGGCCAGTCTGCGGTAGAATGGGCTCAACTATTTGAACACGAGGCTGTGCGCAAGCTGGCTGAGGATGATTAGACGACAGGCACCATGTTTAACCAGTTTCCGTATGTTGTGATTGAAGGCCCGATAGGCAGTGGCAAAACCACGCTGGCACGTATGCTGGCTGAAAAATTTTCGGTGGAACTGCTGACCGAAAAAGCTGAGGCTAATCCGTTCCTGACCCGTTTTTATCAAGATGCGCAGCGCTACGCCTTGCCGACGCAACTGTTTTTTCTGTTTCAGCGCTCACGTCAGATTGAGGACATGAAACAGCGTGACATGTTTGCCCAGCCCACAGTGGCCGACTTTTTTCTGGAAAAAGACCCGTTGTTTGCCCGCCTG
>CAYYBN010000225.1:0-3624 GCA_964470225.1 uncultured Methylotenera sp.
TCTCGGCCACGGCAATGGCCGGGTGAGTATCATTCAACTGAATAGCCACTTTTTCTGGCAACAGACGCCAGTCGTTATTGCTGCCAGTAAAGCGGTGCAAAATGTCCTGTATCGACGCCGACACAAAGAAGTACTGCTGCTTCAAGCGCAACTCTTTACCCGAAGCCGAACTGTCATTCGGGTACAGTACTTGCGAAATGGTCTCGGCACCATGACGGCCTTCAACCGATTTTTCGTAGTTGCCCTCGTTAAACGAGCCCAGATCAAACTCTTTGGTGGCCTTGGCCGACCACAGGCGCAAGTTGTTCACCGTCTCGGTGCCATAGCCCGGTACTGGCACGTCATAAGGCATGGCCACGACATTTTCAGTCTCTACCCAGTGGTACTCCATGCCATGCTCGGTAAGCACATGCACCACCCGGCCATAAAACTTCACCTCACAGGTATGCTCGGGGCGCTGTACTTCCCAAATATTTTGGTAACGCAACCAGTTGTCCGGGTTTTCAATCTGTTGACCATGTTCGATGCTTTGCCGGAACATGCCGTAGTCATAGCGGATGCCATAGCCAGTCGCTGGAATATCCATGGTGGCCATGGAGTCGACAAAACAGGCAGCCAAGCGGCCCAAGCCGCCATTACCCAGCGCGGCATCGGGCTCCATCTCGCATACCGCTTCCAGTTTCTGGCCAATTTCCTGCAAACCCTTGCTTACTTCAGGTGCAATGCCCAAATTGAGTGCGGCGTTTGACAACATGCGGCCAATCAAAAATTCTAGTGAGAGGTAATAGACACGCTTGGTATTGGCTTCACGGTAGGCATCGCGCGTTTTGACCCAGCGACTCATCATATGGTCGCGCACGGTGTAGGCAGTCGATTGGTACCAGTCACGCGGGGTTGCCCACGAATTAGACTTACCCAAGGAGAAGGTCAGGTGGTTGCGCAAGGCTTGCGGAATGGGTAACTGTTCAAGCATAAAGTCTTCGCTAGACGGTTTTGCTACGCTTTTAGATGTTTTTTTCACACTGGTTGCCATGCGGGTTCCCCTGAGGTTTCAATGACGATTGATTTTGCTTCAATAAAAGCAAAAAACAAGCCTGCCCCATACAGCTTTGCGTGCCAGCCCCTGACATCAAAAAACCATGGCGCATGGCCATGGTTTCATTATAACGTTTAAATTGACAGCACCATCACTGCCAGTAAGGCTTAAAGCTTCCAGCCATAGGCCACACCAAGGCTATTCTGGTCCATACGCAACGTCACATCGCCACCACCAAACGGCGGCCCAGACGGAATGGCATTCGGCGCCTTCACGCGCTCGCTAAACGCATGCGCATAGTAAAACGACAGTTCAGATTTATCCTGCAAGGTCCAGGTGCCGCCCAGCGTGACGTGGTCTTGCACCACGCCCGGTGCCAAAATGTTAATCAGCGCATCTTCTTTGCGTATCGGCTGCGAGCTGTGGTTATAGCCTGCACGCAAGGTCAACTGGTCACTGTATACGTACTGCGCACCCAGCTTGATAGCCGTGACATCACGCCAGCCAAAGCCTGCGCCATTGTCTGCGCCCAGCCGGTTACCGGCAAACAGGTTGCTTAAAGAAGCATTACCTATGCTATCCACATCCGAATACAAAATACGTTGTACATCGGCCAGCAAGGTCCATGACGGGCTGGCTTTAATGGCAATGCCCACGCCGTAGTTGGCCGGAATATCAATGTCCCCGCCTTCGGCAAACAAGCCCGCATACTTGTCAAACTTGCTCATGTAGGTGCGGGTCTGGTAGGTTGCGCCCAGCGACACCACCTCATTCAACTGCCCTACCCAACCAAAGCGCAAACCAGCACCATAGGAGTTGTCATAGCCATTGTTGGTGACTTTACCCACTGCCGTGGTAAAGCCCGGGTTATCAAAACTATCCAGCCCGCGCGCCTGAAAGCGCTGATAAGCCAGGTTCAACGAAACGCCCAACACATTGCTGTCATCCAGCCGCCAGGTCGCCGTCGGCGCAACAATCAGTTGCAAATAATCAATGCCAGTCCGCTTTTGCGTGCCGCCGTTAAAGTAGGGAATGCCCTCCTTGTAATCGGTGTTCATACCACCATTGCCATACACCGACACCCCCAGGGTGGTGCGGTCATTAATCACCTTGTTATACCCAAATTCAGGAATAAAGAAATTATCTGTATGGTTGCCGTCATAGCGGCCATCGAGTGCACCCGAGCCACCAGCCGTGTTGCGCAAGGTGGCATCCCGGTCCGGTTGAAACCAGCTCAAACCAAAATCAATACGGTCACCTACCAAGCCCAAGCCTGCCGGGTTGGTAGCTGCCGCCAGCGCATCCTGCGAAAACGCAATGCCCGCGCCACCCAAGCCCAGCGACTTCACGCCATAGCCATGTGCAAAATAGCCATCGGTTGCCTGTGCAATATTCATCCATAACGGACTGGCCACTACGAATGCCTGCCATACCCAGTTGTGTTTGCTGTTGTTCATTATCGCCCTCCAAGAGTGTGTTTAGGCAATCAATGTATCAGGATCCTATAAAATTATTTAATAATTTATAGTTGATATTTATAACTAAATCAAATAAAAACCTATCACTTCTGGGGACGGGATGGAGTCTAGCAATATCAGCAACGCTTTGACTATTCTAGCGATACATCATCAAGCATCTGACAAAAGTAAAAAACAATTCACTTTGGTTGTGTTGGGTTGATGGGAAATTTGATATTGAAGAATTGGCGTGAGATTAAATTGGCAAATCACAAAAATGATGTAATGCAAGACCTGTCCCCTCAACCGTGTCCGGAAATCTGACTTGACTACAAACCAGAATACATATTTAATCCCGCCACGATTTTTATATCGTTAACATTAAAACTAGTCACTAAAAATTAATAACAAAGGAGAAGTAATGAAACTTAACTACAACAAAGCTTGGGTGGGATTAGTGCTTTTGATCATGATGATGATGAGTAGTGCTAATGCAGCAATTACATACAACTACACCGGAAGCGACTTTATTAACATCAATGACCCTAATGACCTGATTTCTGGGTCAAACAAAATCACAGGCCAAGTTACTTTGGAAGCGTTTCCTCCTGGTAACTTCATTTCACCCAATGCTTATTATATTGTTGAATTTTCGTTCACAGATGGAGTTGAAACCTTATTTAATAACAGTATGAATGCTAACGCGAGTATTAGTGGCGGAAGTGGCATTGTTGAAATTATTTCTGGGGTAGTTAGTGCATGGTCAATTAACATTTTTGATTCCGCTACCCAAAGTATTAGTTTTGACATTGCTTCAAATATCTTTTTCAATAGAGATGAATCCAACCGCTTTGATACTAATGGAAGCCTTTTGGCAAGTAAATCCAGTAGTACAGCTGGCACTTGGCAACTGGTTACAAGCAATGTAACGCCTGTACCAACACCTTCGGAAATTATGATGCTTGGTTTTGGTCTACCTTTAATAGGTTTTATGGTGAAACAAAAGCGTTCTGTCTAAAAGAAAACACATGCCCCGAGAGGGGCTTTTTGTTTTAACGTCCAGCAAGAAATCAATCGGAGGGTATAAATAATTTTGTGTAAACGGTCATTTTGCAGGAAACTGCATTCTTA
>CAYYBN010000226.1:0-3614 GCA_964470225.1 uncultured Methylotenera sp.
TGGCGAGCCCACATCGGCCAGAATCTCGCGTATGCGCAAACCACTGATTTCGGCACTGACCAGTGCTTCCTGCCACGGGTAAATACTGCCGTTCAGCGTTAAGGTCATCGGCCAGTTCACCGGCATCGCCTCGGTCAATTGCACGCTGAGTGACGCTTTCGGCGCTTCTGCCGCCACCTTGGCTTTGGGCTGTGCGGGTTGCGCATGCTGACGCCACCACAGGCCAGCCAGCAACAAGGCCAGCAGGCCTATGCCTATCCATTTGCGGTTTAATCTGAATTGATTCATGGTATGGTTCCTAGTGATGCTTGCTTTTTATGCGCGATGGGCTTGCGGTTGCCATGCATGCAATCGGTCTGCGTCCATTATTTCGACACCTGTTGTTCAAGCCAGTCGCCACCAAACGCCTTGTATAAGGCAATCCATTGCAACACACGGTTTTTTTGCTGGGTGATCACATTAAGTTCGGCATTGAGCTTTTGTCGTCTGGCATCTTCCAGCGTCAGCAGGTCGGCGCCCCCGGCTTTCCAGTGCAACTCGGTGGCTTTAAAAAACTGCGCATAGCGGGTGGCACTGGCCTGTTCAGACTCGGCACGACGGCTGGCACTGTCCAGATTGACCAGCGCCTGCTCCACCTCTTTTACCGCGTTACGCACATTTTGTTTGTAGGTGGCCAGCAAGTTGTCAAAGGTGGCGCGATCGGCTTCTACGGCGGCTTTACTGGCGCCGCCATCAAAGATAGGCAATTTCAGGCTGGGCCCATATGACCAGGTCTGACCGCGGAACACCGTGCCGTTAATCGCGGTTTGCCGGTAACCGATAGAACCGGTCAGGCTCAGGCTGGGATACAAGGCCGCTTTGCTGATACCGATATTGGCACTGGCTTCGGCCAGGTTACGTTCATCCCTGACCAGATCTGGTCTGCGCGTCAGCAGTTCGGCGGGTAAGCCTTGCACGTCGAACATCGCGGGTTGCGGCAATGCTTGGCCTTGTGCCAACAAGGTGCGTAATTCCGGTTCGGCCACATTGGTCAATGCGACCAGCGCTTTGACCAGACCCTCGCATTCGGCCTGCTGACCGGCAAGCGTCGAAATACTGGCTTGCGTGGCCGCTTCCGCCAAGGCCAGCTCTGCGGGGGAGGTAAATCCGGCTTTGCTAGAGATAGCAGTCAGACGGGCGGTTTCGCGACGCGAATCCAACGCTTGTTGCAAAGCGGTCACGGTCTGCTGGCAACCACGGTAATTGACGTAATTGTTGGCAACTTCAGCGGCCAGACTCATGCGTGCGTCATGCCAGGCCAGCTCACGTGACGCCAGTTGCGCTTTGGCGGCCTGCTTGCCGGCTTTGACCTTGCCAAACAAATCCAGCTCCCAACTGGCGTCCAGCGTGCCCGAGGTGATTTTGATGGTGCTGGTACCCAGCGCCGCATTGGCACCCTTGCTCTCGGTAAACGAACCAGTGCCGCTCAAGGTGGGAATACCTTGTGCATAGGCGGTGGCCAGATTGGCGCGGGCAGCACGGATATTGGCCAGCGCCAGTTCCAGCGAGGGGCTCTCTTGCTGGGCTTTGGCCAACAGCTCATCCAGTACCGGGTCATGAAACTGCGCCCACCAATCCTTCAGTGAAGCCATTTGTCCGCCATGTGGCAACGGTGCTTGCCATTGTGCGGGGGTCGCTGGTTTAGGCCGGATATATTCTTCCAGCACCGAGCAACCGGCAAGCGGCAACAGCAGGCACACCCAAACCCAGCGCGTTCGGCTAGCCATGATTTTGTTCCATTCCTGATATTCCTTTGAGAAATAAAGCGACTACAAATTGGATATGCGCTTCAGCATCCCAGTCGGCGGCCAGGCCGCCAAACAATGCTTTCATGCGTGGCCCGGAAACCAGCAATTCGCAATAGGACTCAGCCGCTAAAATAAAATTCACCCGCGGTAGCTGGCCGTTGTCGGCATACACCGTGAAAATATCGGCCAGCAGTTGAAAAATACGTTCCGGGCCCACCGACTTCATTTGTCTGGCGATTTCGGGATAGTTGCCGACCTCGGTCAGCCCTACTTTAAAAAACGACAGCATTCTGGGTTCCAGTACGCGCTTGAGTATAAAGCGGCCGATCTCGGTCAGCACTTGTGCCAGGGGTTGTGTCTTGAACTGGCCGATTTCACCGAGGATGATGGCATCTTGTTCTACCATGTGCTTCATGGCGGCGATCATCAGGGCGTATTTGTTTTCGTAATGCTGGTAGAGCGTGCGCGTGGATACGCCGCAGTGGGCGGCTATTCTGGCCATGCTGGTATTGGCTACCCCTTCACGCAATAACAGATCCATCGCCTGCACTAGCAGCAGGTCATGGCGCTGTTTCTCGGTGCCAGACTTAGGCCTACCTACTTTGCGGACAGGACTGTCTGGCTGCGTTGTGTGGGGCGATACCATCATGTATAAAATAAAAATAAAACGTTTCATTTTTATTTTATAAGAGGCTGATGGTTTCAGGCAAGTGTTTTGTTGTATCGGCCTGGCTACAAAGCGACAAAGGCATCGCCCAGCTTTGCTATACTCGCAACACTTTAATCATAGGCTTGCCCCATGGCCCTGAAATCTACCGTGTATAAAATCGATGTGCAGATTGCTGATCTGGATAGACATTATTACCAGTCTCATGCGCTGACGCTGGCCAAACATCCATCAGAAACCGACGATCGGCTGATGGTACGCTTGATTGCCTTTGTACTGTTTGCCGATGAAGCTTTGCAGTTCGGCAAAGGCCTGAGTGACGATGATGAACCGGATTTGTGGCAAAAAGACCTGACCGGTGCCATTCAACGCTGGATAGGCGTCGGCCTGCCAGATGAACGTGACATCCGCAAAGCCTGTGGTCGTGCCGCACACGTCGTGCAAATTTTGTATGGCGGTCGCACCGCCGACATGTGGTGGGATCAAAATGCCAAGGCCATGGCCAGACTGGACAATGTCACCGTGATGAATCTGCCCGAGACCGCGCAGTTAACCGCGATTGCCGCACGTGGCTTGTCACTCAGTGTGACCATACAAGACCAACAATTATTGATTAGCCATGCCGAAGGCAGCTTTGAATTGCATCCGCAGATACTCCAAGCCGCCGCTAGATAACGATTAAATGCGCACCAGCACATGACAAAAAAGCCAGCATGACGCTGGCTTTTTTAATCAAACAAGTGTCGGAAGTTATACCTTGTGGTAGACCTCGGCGCCTTTTTTCACAAACTCAATGGCCTTTTCCTGCATGCCTTGTTGCAGCGCGGCTTGCTCATCCACGCCAAGTTTGTCCGCATAGTCACGCACAACCTGCGTGATTTTCATGGAGCAGAAATGCGGGCCACACATGGAGCAAAAATGCGCCTGTTTGGCACCCTCTTGTGGCAAGGTTTCATCGTGGAATTCCTTGGCTTTTTCCGGATCAAGACCGAGGTTGAACTGGTCTTCCCAACGGAATTCAAAGCGTGCTTTACTCAAGGCGTTGTCACGAATCTGCGCACCGGGATGGCCTTTGGCCAGATCGGCAGCGTGGGCGGCAATTTTGTAGGTGACGATACCGACACGCACATCTTCTTTGTCAGGCAAGCCCAAGTGTTCTT
>CAYYBN010000227.1:0-2586 GCA_964470225.1 uncultured Methylotenera sp.
GCGCAGCAATGCCACCAATGACAACGTTGAGCAAAAAGCCTACTTGGTCAACAGCGCTGACAAGCAACGTTTCCTCGTGCAATTGCTGAAACAGCAAGAAGCCAAACAGGTCATCATCTTCACCAAAACCAAGCTCTCGGCCAGCAAACTGGCACGTGCGCTAGAACGTGACCAAATCGCCTGTAGCGCCATTCATGGCGACAAGTCACAAAAAGAACGTATTGAAGCCCTGGATGCGTTTAAGGCAGGCAGCATACACGCCTTGGTGGCGACTGATGTTGCGGCGCGAGGGTTGGATATTTCTGACCTGCCTTTGGTGATTAACTACGAAATCTCTACCAGTCCAGATGACTTCGTTCACCGCATCGGCCGTTCCGGCAGTGCGGGAGCCAAGGGCGTGGCAATTTCGCTGATTGATGTAGTAGAAACCCGCTATTTTGATGATATTGAAAAACTGATTAAAAAGCAGGTGCCCAAAGAAAAAGCCATTCTTAGCGAACGAACACGTGAACGTAGCGCTGAACGTGAACGCAGCAGTGAGCCTCCAGGCGAGCGTAGCCACAGCGCGCGTCGCAGCAAAGCGCCATCTGTTGAAGACGCCTGGTTCCATCAGCCTTATCAACCCAGCAATCCAGCTACCCCTGCCAAGCCAGTGTCCGCCAAAGCAACCAGCAACAAACGTAAAGTCGTCGCTGCCCTGCTCGGTGGCTTCGGGTTTAAAGTGACGCCGGTGGTTGGTCACAGCGGGAAAGGTAAACGTAAACCGGGCAAAGCGGCTGAGGTTGAAGTAACAGAGTAAGTTTAAAAATCTCATCACAGTGGCACGGAGTCACAGAGAAGTGCTTTTGAATGTTTTACATGAGTCATTTATCAGCCCGGTTAGCCACCGGGCTTTTTGTTTTTCTCTGTGAACTCTGTGGCTAAAAAAAGCCTTTTAAATCTTACTCAAGCCACAGAGCACTCATGGGGCACAGAGCACTTCTTTAACAAGTTGCTTCTTCTATAGATGCTAGGAGACATAGAGCTATTATGTATGAAGTCGTGGCTTGAACCACGTCATTCCCGCGTAAGCGGGAATCCATTTTAAATATGGTTCTGGCTCTGTCAAAGATGGATCCCCGCTTTAGCGAGGATGACAAATTGAAGTGTTTCTAGTTTTTTTAAAAGCCTAAAGAAGCCTGACGTACGCCAGGCTTTTGCTTTTCTCTGTGACCTCAGTGCCTCAATGGTGAAGATTTTTACCATGCACTGCCAAGTAATCAACCTTCACGGTTCCGCATAAAATCAGCCACGCCATACAACTGGTTCGCGATATGCTTCATCAGGGTGTCGTCAAATTGTAGCTGATGCATGGCTTGAATCATGCAGTACATCCACTGGTCGCGTTCGGATTCACCGATAGGAAACGGCATGTGTCGGGCACGCAGCCTAGGATGGCCATACCGTTCGATATACAGTTGCGGGCCACCGGTCCAGCCAGTCAGGAACATAAACAGTTTTTCGCGGGCTTCGGTCAGGTCGGGCTGGTGCAATGCACGGAGGCCAGTGACTTTGGGGTCACTGTCCATAATGTCGTAAAAGGTTTCTACCAGATTACGTATGATTTGCGTGCCCTGCTCGGCGCCACCCAGCCAGTCATATAAGGACTGTTTGCTGGCTTCGGGTTCTTGTATGTCGGTTAAGGCCATGGGCTTATTCTGCCACTTTAGGCGTTACCAGTACCGCAGCTTGCTGGGCTCTTGCACGTGCTGTATCGGTATTGTCTGCGGTGGCCAGTGCCACCCCCATGCGACGACGGACAAAGGATTCCGGTTTGCCAAACAGGCGAATTTCGCTATTAGGCACGCTCATGGCGGCTTCCAGGCCATGGTAAGCCAGTGTGTTGGCATCGGCGCCGCCATAAATCACGGCGCTGGCACCGACTTCACGCTGGGACACATCCACTGGCAAGCCGAGGATGGCACGCGCATGCAGTTCAAATTCGTTGAGACGTTGCGTGCATAGCGTGACCATACCGGTATCGTGCGGACGTGGGCTGACTTCGGAGAACCAGACTTGCTCCCCCTGAACAAATAACTCGACACCAAATAAGCCCAAGCCACCCAGTGCATCGGTCACCTGTTTAGCGATGTCTTGCGCGCGTTGTAATGCCAAGGGATGCATGGCTTGCGGCTGCCAGCTCTCGACATACTCCCCCTGCTTCTGTACATGGCCGATAGGCGCACAGAAGGACGTTTCAATTTGCCCTTGGGCGTTTTTGGCACGCACGGTTAAGAGGGTAATTTCATAGTCAAAACTGATCTGACCTTCGACAATCACCACACCTTGGTTTACCCGACCGGCGCTGGCGGCATATTCCCAGGCGACTTTAACTTCATCGGGCCCGGTAATGCGCGATTGGCCTTTACCGGAAGAGGACATGGTAGGTTTGATAAAACACGGATAGCCGATGCCATGGTCGATGGCTGCCTTGAGTTCGGCTTCGGAACGCGCAAACGCATAGGGCGAGGTCGGTAAGCCCAGTTCTTCTGCAGCCAAGCGACGAATGCCTTCACGGTTCATGGTCAGTTGTACGGCACGTACGGT
>CAYYBN010000227.1:2596-3604 GCA_964470225.1 uncultured Methylotenera sp.
ACTCCCTGAGGGCGACGTGCTGGCCGTACGCCACCGTCACGCCACTGGCTTCGATTTCGGCCAATGCCTGGGTGTTGAGGGCCTCAATCTCGGGGACGATGTATTGCGGCTGCACTTGTTGCACCAGTGCCTTGAGTGCAGCTGCATCCGTCATATCGATGGTGTAGGCATGATGCGCCACCTGATGACCAGGCGCGTTGGCATAACGGTCAACCGCAATCACTTCCACGCCTAGCCGTTGCAGGGCAATAATCACCTCTTTACCCAGCTCGCCGCTGCCCAATAACATGACCTTGGTTGCGTTGCTGCTTAAAGGGGTGCCTATCATCACCGGACTCCGAAACAAAAGATGTCATCATACCATGCAGGTCAAATGGCCCAGCAACGGTCAGTTTGATTTAAATGAAAAATGGACGGCTTGCTGCGCGGGGCTAGACAGAAATACCGTGCTTGTCCATACGATAGCGCATGGTCATGCGGGTAATGCCTAACAACCTGGCCGCTTTAGAGACATTATTTCGGGATTGTTCCAGCGCATTGAGCAACATGATTTTTTCCGCATCATCCAGCGTCATGGCCTGAGTGCTACTAATAGTGGCTGGCGCCTGTACAACATGTGGCAAACCGAGGTCAGATTCATTGATATGGGTTTGTGTACACATCAGCACAGCTCGGCTAATTTGGTGCCTGAGTTCACGTACATTACCTGGCCAACTGTAATGCTCAATCGCAGCAATCGCACTTTGGCTGAAGGCATGCGCAGGCAACCCGTACCGTTTTTCGGTCTGCATTTTGAAATGGTTGGACAACATTAACACATCTTGACCACGTGCACGCAACGGTGGCATCTGAATAGTGATGACATTCAGGCGATAGTACAGGTCAGAACGAAAACGGCCTTCGGAAGACATTTGCTGTAGGTCACGGTTGGTAGCAGCGATCATACGCGCCAGTACAGGACGTTCCTTGGTTGAACCCAGCCTGCGTACCATGCGGCGCTCAAGCACA
>CAYYBN010000228.1:0-3599 GCA_964470225.1 uncultured Methylotenera sp.
CCTGCGGAATTCATTCCAGTAGCGGAAGAGGCCAATATCATGGCCACCCTGACAGAATGGTTGTTTGGTCAGGTGGTTGAACATTTGAAGCGTTGGCGACTCCTGTTTGGCAACCATTTTCAAATCAGCTTCAATCTCTCTCCCAGTTTGCTGGCCTCGCGCGAGTTGCAAGTATTTCAATGGGTGAACCTGCTCAAGCAGCATCAGGTGGACCCGAGCAACCTAGTGGTTGAAATCACCGAAGGCTCCATGCTGAAAAACACCCATACCGTCAGCTGCAATTTGCAGGCCATCAAACATGCCGGTATGCAGATTGCGATTGATGACTTTGGTACTGGCTATTCCTGTTTATCGTATCTAAATAATCTGAGTGTTGACTTCATCAAAATCGACCAGTCATTTGTGAATGGACTGGAGCATAACTCCAAACAATCCTCGCTATGTGATGCGATTATTGTGATGGCGCATCAACTACAACTGGCCGTGATTGCCGAGGGTGTGGAAACCTGCAAGCAATTGCAGCATTTACAATCACGTAACTGCGATTTTGTGCAGGGTTTCCTGCTGTCTGAACCTGTGCTTCCCGCTGTCTTTGAAGCCTTTGTGCAGCAACCATTCAAGGCTACTGCTGACGCCGGGTCAGCCATTCCTCGCAAGGCGGGCACCAGCGAGCAAGGTTAAGGCAGGCCGATGATTTTACTCGCTTCTATGGTATGCTTCAGCTTTTGATTTTGATGGATTTTTCGTGTCGCTGAGTGCTTGTTTATCGCGTATTGCAGACGATATGCGACAGGTGGATGCCGTCATCCGGTCGTCATTGTCCTCCCAAGTTCCGCTGATTCACCAGATCTCCGACTACATTATTCACAGTGGTGGTAAACGCTTGCGTCCTGCGCTGGTGCTAATGGCAGGCGATCTGGCCGGTGGTGTCAGCCCTGGTCACCATCAGTTAGCCACCATTGTCGAATTTATCCATACTGCGACCCTGCTGCACGATGATGTGGTCGATGCCTCAGAACTGCGTCGCGGAAAATCGACTGCCAACCATGTTTACGGCAATCCGGCCAGTGTGCTGGTGGGCGATTTTCTATATTCACGTGCTTTTCAAATGATGGTTAACTTGCAAAACATGCAAGTCATGCATATTCTGGCCAATGCCACCAATCTGATTTCTGAAGGTGAAGTATTGCAACTGCTCAATGTTCGCAATGTGGGTGTCACTGAGCAGGACTATTTGCGGGTCATTCACTTCAAAACCGCCAAGCTGTTTGAGGCCGCAGCCCAGCTTGGCGCTGTGCAGCACGGCTTGCCAGCAGCCCAGACACAGGCATTGGCCGACTACGGTATGCATTTGGGCACTGCCTTTCAGTTGATTGACGATGTACTCGACCTGACTGGCGACAGTGCCCAAATTGGCAAGGCGCTGGGCAATGACCTGGTTGAGGGCAAAGTCACCTTGCCATTGCTTTATGCCATGCAGCATGGAACATCGGCCCAAGCCGGGCTCATTCGTCAGGCTTTGCTCAACGGCGAGAGCGAACAACTGCCCGCTGTATTGACAGTACTGGATGACGTGCAGGCCTTTGCCTACGTGAAGCAGGTGGCTCAGCGCGAAGCCGAGGCTGCCTGTGCTGCGCTGGCACAATTTCCAGCATCGCCAGCTAAGCAGGCGATGCTGGATTTGGCACAAATTTCAGTGCAACGCCAACAGTAAATTAGGGTGAATGCGCTACATGACGCCATGTTGCTGCGTAAGGCAGCGTGCAAAAATCAAATGCATATGGCCTTATGATTCCTAATTCAGAGCAATCGGATCGCCTGACATGTCGTAGTAAGTGAGTCTGGCGCAATCGTTGGTGCCAGCGGTCAGCGCACCATCAAACAACGATTTGCCATCGACATCCACCACGGCATAACCATTGTGATACAGCGTCACTTCCGCTTGCATGGGTCTGCGTTGCAAGGCTGAAAGGGTATGATGTCTGGCGGACAGGCGAGGCGGCTTGTCGCTGGCACGCATGGCAAAACTAATGCAGTTTTCCTCTTCGTTTTCGCTGAACACTTCCCAGTGAGGTTCACCAGTCAGCTTGGCCAGCCAGCCAGGCAAATCAACCTCGACCCGGCAAATCACCGGTGTATCCCAAGCGGGATGCTCCTCTTGCGTTGCGTCGACGTCAGTCAACAGTGTTGCATCGCGATGATGGTTTGAATCAGTCATGGAACACTTCCTTCCTTCTAGTCTTTAATGCATACCTTGCATGCGCTAGAGTCAGTTTTATCTTACACGTAAATGGTGACTTGCCCACCTTTTTCAAGAGGATTTTCTGAGCGGCATGATAAAAACTGTGTTACGCGCCACAGCGTGGACTATCCGTCATCGCCTTGCAACTTCCACTTGCCAGTTGTCTTCAGACAGTGAGAAGATGCTGGCTATCCATTAAGACTGTTATCGGACCCATGACCGCCATCCTTGAATCCATCACCAGTTTGCTGCAAGCGCAGCCCACCTTTTTGCAAAGCAGTTGCGCGTTGTTTGGCTTGCTCATTGGCAGTTTTCTCAATGTCGTGATTTACCGGTTACCAAAAATGATGGAACAGGCTTGGCAGGATGAATGCCTGTTGGCAAGCGGCAAGCCAGTGCCAACACGGGTACCGTACAATCTTGTGACACCGGGTTCTGGTTGCCCAAGCTGTGGCCACCGGTTACATCCTTTAGAAAATATTCCGGTGCTGAGCTTTTTATGGCTGTCAGCAAAGTGCAAGGCCTGTCGCAGCCCAATTTCCTGGCGCTATCCGCTGGTTGAACTCACCACTGCCGGTCTCAGTTTTGCCGTGGCTGCCCAGTTTGGCTACAGTCGTGTGACACTGTTTGCCCTGGCGTTTGTGTATGCGCTGATAGTGCTGACTTTGATCGACTATGACACCCAGTTGCTCCCTGATGACATCACCTTGCCACTGCTTTGGGCCGGTTTGCTATGTAATCTGTATCAGGGATTTACTGACTTGCCCTCGGCAGTGATTGGCGCCATGGCCGGTTATCTGGTGTTGTGGAGCATCTATTGGCTGTTCAAGCTGGTTACCGGTAAAGAAGGTATGGGGCATGGCGATTTTAAACTGCTGGCGGCCATCGGCGCCTGGTTTGGCTGGCAATTGCTCCCAGCTGTGATTTTACTAAGTTCGTTGGTTGGCAGTGTCATCGGCATTGCGCTGATTGTGTTACGCGGCCGTGATCGTCAGGTGGCCATCCCATTTGGGCCGTTTCTCGCCATAGGCGGGATTGCCGCCCTGTTTTACGGGCCAACGCTGGCTGCGCTGTACCTGCTCCCGGCATCATGAGCCTGACCCGCAGTTCATCCCCTCTGGTCGCCCTGACCGGCGGCATCGGTAGTGGTAAGTCTGAAGCATGCAAAGTGTTTGTTGAACTGGGTATTCCAGTGGTGGACCTGGACCAGATTGCCCATGGTATCAGTGTACCCGGTACCCCTGCCATGCAAGCCGTGCAAGCCTGTTTTGGGGCCGATTATTTTACCGATGACGGTCAAATGGATCGTGCCAAATTACGTACAATGGTGTTTGCCGACGCACAGGCCCTGCAACAA
>CAYYBN010000229.1:0-3593 GCA_964470225.1 uncultured Methylotenera sp.
AAACCGCCCGGAAAAATCTGTTTTAATAATGTTGATACGCCGGGGGTAGACAGTTGCATTGGTCAGCCCAATACCGGGCTAGAAGATGCTGATAACAACTATGGGCCGACTGGATTTTACTTTTTTGCGAATGCAAATGACGGTAATAACTTTGAATACACGCAAAATGATACTGATAGAGACACAGACGGCATTGTAGATTTTAGTCCAACATTCCAGCTGGAATGTAGTGGTACACCAAACAAAACCTCTGACCTTGTGTTTGATACCAATTGCCAAAACAATCATGCCAAAGTGCGTATCCACACCCGATACCGCAAAGTGTTTGAGGGCTTTTTAACTTTTGGCTTGATGACATTGACACAACCTGCACTACTGCCCTACTTTTATAATCCTAATCAGGTAGGTGTCGCCAGCAATGTAGTGATTGGCAGCCACGGTTCTGAAGTGGGTCCATTGGGGCGAGGTGGGAACCCGACAATTAAGCATTTTATGGATTTTAGAGGCTGCTACGAAGTGGATGTCGAAACGAATCAGGTCAGCGCATGCAACTAATCCAAACTATTATTTCCTAAATTTATACACATCGATTTGAATATATTATGGCTCAGCAAAATAACCGTGGTCGTCAGCAACGCATTATTATCATCTTCGTATTGGTGGCGCTGTTGTTACTGGTGGGTGGCGCATTTGCCATATTAGGTGGTCAAGAAGCCAAACCACAAAATGCCGCCCCTGCTGTGCCAGCTGGACGAGTGGCTGTGCCAGTGGCTAGCCGAAACATTCAGTTGGGAGAACGCATTTCCAGCAATATGTTCACGTTAACTTATATGGAACCTGATAAGGTACCTCCAGAAGCGCTTTTAAAAATTAATCAATTTCTGGGCCGCTATGCCACTGGCCCTATTGCAGAGCAAACTATTTTTAAAGAAAGTAATATTTCGATGCCTGATGTCACAGGCGGCTATTCCGCTGTTGCAAAACCGGGCATGCGGGTTGTTGTACTTAATGCCAATCAGTTACCGGGTGCGATTGGCACTTTACGTGTCGGTGATCACATTGATTTGTTAGCGATTGCAACCGCTGATGGCAACACTGGTGGTGGCCCCACTGGACAAACTAAAGAACAGCTGCGCTATGAATACATGAAGGGCGGGACTCAGCCAGGTACACCGCCTCGACGCAATACACCTCGTGGACCTGCCAATGGTTTAATTAATGAAACCATGGGGTTGACCGCCTCACTGGTGGCCGAAAATGTAGAGGTGTTACGCGTACCGACACGTGGTAGAGATACGGAATTGATCGCCTTGGAAATGAGACCACGCGATGCACATGTGACTACCTTGATGATTGCCAGTGGTGCGGTTTTGCGCCCTTTGTTTAGGCCAAGTAATGACGATGAACGCATTACTGCAGAAAAAGAGCTTTCCATTACTACACGCCTGCCTAAGCCTGAACCAGACCCTGACCGTGTCTCGATTATTTATGGAGTTGCACGTGCCAATACAAGACCTGATTCAGCCAAGTTTGCACCTGCTGAGGTGAATCAAAACTATGGCAAACAAGACCCATTAACGAACCAGAACTTTAATGACAATATTCGTGATAATGCGCCCGTTCAGTTAATCACGCGGGACATACAAAACAATCAGGTGTATGAGTAAAAAAAACCGGGGTAACCCGGTTTTTTTATTGCGCCTGAATAGTGAGTTGATCACCTACATTCACTTTCTCTGCCTCACCGGCATTCACTTCTAGTACATACTTTGCGGCTTTAAAAAACTTAGTAAACCGCCATGGACGCATTGCCCTTTCGATGTGTATAACTTTACCGTCAGCATCAACAAACATCACATCTACTGCATATTGCATAAACTGGGTGTGGATTTGCTGACATGGCGTGATCATCAAGCCATGCCCTATAGGCAGCGCACTGGTAAACATTAAGCCTTTTAAGCGCTTGAGAAAGTTGTCTGCACGGTTAAGGTGTCTTACAAGTATAGTTTGGCTGGCTTCGTGGAGGATAGATTCGTTCATGATGGAGTGAGAAAAGGTAAGTAGAGTTATGCACGAGACATAATAGCCTCGAACATTCGAATAATACGTAATACGCTGGGACCAACGGCCACCAGAAAAATGGGCGGCAGAATACACAGCATCATAGGCATAATCATGTAAATGGGTATTTTTTCAGCTTTTTTTAACAGCTCAGCTTCAATTTCTTTGAGCTGTGTGTCTGAATGGTGTCTGAGTACACCACCCAGTGCTGCACCGGTCTGATCAGCTTGTATCATGGCGGCAACCACGTTTGATACAGATTTTTCATCGGCACGCGTAGCCCAAAGTTTGAGTGCTTCAGCCCGACGACGCCCTTGTTGCATGGCATCTAACATAACCTGCAAATCAAAATACAACGGGTGCTTGGTTCCTGATTCCCGCACCACGTGTTGTAACGCAGATTCAAATGCCAAGCCGCTCTCCATGACTGCCACAATACTTTGCAACGCATTGGGCAGTTCATAACGAATTTTACGGATACGTTCTTTACGTTGCGCATTCAAATACAGGTTACTCAACATGACCAGCAGTGCACCTGCGAGTAACGCAATGACAGGCGTCGTAAAGTTTGACAGGTTAAATGCAAACTTTATAAATGCACCGAATGCTGCACCAATGGCAAACAAGCCAACATAACCCATAGGTGTACTTAAGAACTTGCTAAGATAATAGAGAAAGCGCGCACTGCCCTCGAGCCCGTAATCGCCTGATGACAAATTAATCTCTTGGGCTTGTTCAACGACAATATCAAACCCAAAAAACAGCCTTTCACGAATGTTACTGCGGCGCATATTGGCACGTACATACAAGGCAATCAGGCTAAGTAATATCAGCAACAATGCAAAATAGAGCGAGGCCATTTGCGTTACTCCAGTTTAATTTTGGCCATTTTACGTAGCCAAAAGAAACCTATTGTGGTGAGTACTCCGGCTGCAATATAAATTTTCTGGCCTGTGGCATCCACAAACATCTCGGTTACCAATTCAGGGCGTACGGTATATTGCATCCAGACAAGTAAAGGCGGTATGAGCGATAGCAAAATCGACCCCACTTTGGCTTGTGTAGTGAGGGTATTAATACGTTCTTCAATTTTTTTACGAAACTCGATGGACTCCAGTATGTGTTCAAGCACACTGGTCATTTGTCCTCCCGCTTCCCATTTCACGCGGATGCCAGTA
Source organism: uncultured Methylotenera sp. (assembly GCA_964470225.1). Lineage (GTDB taxonomy): Bacteria > Pseudomonadota > Gammaproteobacteria > Burkholderiales > Methylophilaceae > Methylophilus. The sequence goes on from CAYYBN010000229.1 coordinate 3,240, forward strand.
GACAATAAACGACAACTTTTGGTGTCCCAAAAGTCGGACCATTCTTTCCAAACCAATATTGGCGATTGTCCAATTTGCAATTGATTGAGCACCTGCGTAATGGTTTCTTTCATTGGGCTTTCTGCATTTCGCGAGGTGGCTTGCAAGGCTTGCATAGGGGTACCTCCTGCTCGCATGGTGGTGAGCATGCTATTAATCAGACCCGGCAATTGCAGGTCAATTTTCTTTTGCTGACGCTCTGCCAGCATGCGCCAAATTGACCAGAAGATAAAAGGCGTGACCAGCAATCCACAGGCTGCAAACATGGGATCTTTGAATCGCCAGTACACGCCTGCGCTCACTGCCAACGTGAAA
>CAYYBN010000230.1:0-3588 GCA_964470225.1 uncultured Methylotenera sp.
CACCTCATTTGTTGTATTTTTAGCTTCAAACAATACTGTTTGTATCTGTCCGGGATACACATCTATGCTATTTTGCATGGGATAAAAATTCCACCCTAACCCAGGCATCACTGCAGACACAAACTGCACTTTTACTAAACGCTGACGATCGACTGACGTTGGCAATACCATCTCGGCAACGTTTTTAGTTTTGCCATTAAGACCAGTCAATGAACAAATCACGTCATACAGTGGCACCAACGCAAAAGCAAATAACAGCGAGGCAACAATAATCCAAATCAGCTTTCTAGCCAGCTTTTGATTGGCCGCGGCTTGTTCAGGGTTTACCACAATTAAGTTCCAGACTTCTTAATTAAGCCTATTTCCATAGGGTAAAAATGGAAACGACATACCAAACCAACACAATTGCAACCAGTATCCAGGCTACTTTTACATTTTGATTTTTTTTTGTTGGTAAACTCACAATGTCAGTACCGATTATTTAAGCGTTTTCGTTTAATACCCATTTACCCGACTTTAGCTTGGCCAAAGTCGGGTGTGAGTCCATTACTTAACAGTAGGTTGGTCAGTAAAGCTGTGGTAAGGCGGTGGGGAGGACAATGTCCACTCCAGACCAATTGCACCATCCCAAACCTTATCGGTGGCAGGTTTTCCACCTTTCACACAACTCAGTATGTTGTAAACAAATAACAATTGTGAAAGACCCAGCACAAACGCACCGACTGATGAAATCATGTTGAATTCAGCAAATTGCAATGCATAGTCAGGAATACGACGTGGCATACCAGCCAAGCCAACAAAGAACTGAGGAATGAAAGTGACATTAAAGGAAATAGCAGTCAACCAGAAATGTACTTTACCCAATGTTTCGTTGTACATATGACCGGTCATTTTAGGCAACCAGTAATATACGCCAGCCATAATACCCATGATACCGCCTGCAAACAGGGTGTAATGGAAGTGTGCAACAACAAAGTAACTGTTGTGATATTGCGCATCAGCAGCCACATCTGCTAATACCAGACCAGTCAGTCCACCAATACCAAACAGAATAATCCAACCCACTGAGAATAACATGGGTGTTTCAAAGGTCATGGCACCTTTCCACATGGTGCGTATCCAACAATAAAATAACACTGCAAGAGGCAAGGAAATAGCCATGGTGCTGTACATGAAATACAACAACGCGGGAACTGGCATACCGGCCGTGAAGAAGTGATGGGCCCATACAACTACTGCAAGTGCGCCAATCGCCCACAATGAATACACTTGCGCTTTGTAACCGTACATGGGTTTACGACTAAATGTTTGCAGAATTTGAGGGATAAAACCCCAAACGGGTAACAGCAAAATATACACTTCAGGGTGACCAAAGAACCAGAACAAATGCTGGAACATAATAGGGTCACCACCACCAGCTGCATCAAAGAAATGTGTGCCAAAGTGACGATCAGTCAATAACATGGTTACTGCGCCAGCCAGCACAGGAATCGTTGCAATCAATAGAAATGCTGTAATCAACCAACCCCATGCAAACATCGGCATTTTCATCAACGTCATGCCAGGTGCGCGCATGTTATAGATGGTGACAATAATGTTAATGGATCCAAGTACTGAGGAAATCCCTAACAAGTGCACCGCAAAGATAGCAAAATCTACACCGATACCACCCTGTACTGATAAAGGCGGATAAAAGGTCCAGCCCGTAGCCAGCGCACCATCACCAATACCAAACAGTGCCAATGTAAATGGCAGAGTCAACAAGATGGCGGATGGAGGCAAAATCCAGAAACCCCAGTTGTTTAGGCGTGGTAGCGCCATGTCGGGCGCACCTAACTGTAAGGGCAGCATCCAGTTTGCGAAACCAGTAGCAGCTGGCATCAATGCAGCAAAAATCATGATCAGTGCATGTACACCAATCAGCTGATTAAAAAATTCAGGGTTCATCAACTGCAAACCTGGTTTGAACAGTTCTGCACGAATCCCCAGAATCATACAGCCACCGACCAAAAACATGACCAGTGAGAAAGTGAGGTACATCGTACCGATATCTTTATGGTTGGTAGTGGTTAACCAACGCATGATACCAGTAGGATGATCATGGTGTTCTTCATGATGTGCTACGGTAGTAGTACTCATTTTGATCTCCTAAACGCTAAATGTTATTCACGTGCTGCTTTAACTTGTGTGGGCTGCAATACTGCATCCACGGAGGCAGTATTGCCTAGGGCATTGCGCTCATAAGTAATGACCGCGGCAATTTCGGTATCATTCAAAGTGGCCTTCCATGCAGGCATTACACCCTTACCGTTAAGCACACGGTCAAGATGACTGTCCTTCAAGTACTTGCCGTCAGCTCCAAAAATGGCGCCTGTAGCGATTTTGCTGCCAGTCAATGCCGGGAAGGCTGGCGGTAATCCTGCACCGGTTAACTGGTGACACACTGCACAATTCTTTTCGTAAACAGCCTTTCCTTGCGCAACCAACTCCTCTTTGCTGAGCTCCTTCACGTCATTGGCAGCTTTTTGTTCATCCTGCTTTTTGCCAGCCCATGCTGCAAATTCCGCTTTAGGCAGCGCATTAACGACCACTGGCATGTAGCCATGACCTTTGCCACACAGCTCTTTACATTGTCCACGATAAACACCCGGCTTTTCAACTTGCACCCAGGTTTCACGAATAAACCCAGGTACCGCTACGCGTGATGAACCAAATTGTGGCACCCACCAGTTATGAAGTACATCAGATGAAGTCATCAGAATACGCACCTTCTCACCCACTGGCAGCACCAAGGGATTGTCGACCTCAAGCAGATAATGCTCACCTTTTTCTTCTTTGTTGTGCATTTGCGCATCATTTGTGGCAAGGTTGCTGACAAATTTAATGCCTTTAGCATCCCCATCCAAATACTCGTACTGCCAACGCCATTGTGAACCGGTAATCTTGATGACCATGGTTGACTGATCACGGGTATCTTCCATCATCACCACGCTGTGATAAGCTGGAATACCCATAATCACAAAGTCAATCAATAACAAAATTACAAATGGAATCAGGGTCCAAAAAATCTCAATGGCAGTAGACGGTGCTTTGTCGGTAACTGGCTTGAAGTCTTTGCTTTTCCTGTGTTTAATAATCGAATAAATCATAATGGCCAATACAACGAAAAAAATCACCGCTGTAATCATCATGAATTTATTGTGTACGTGCAACGTATCTAGCGCCATCGGTGTCACTGGCTCTGGAAAGTTAGACGTGTAATCAGCGAACGCTGCGAATGAGGTGAGTGCAGCTGCTATTCCCACCCCGAACTTCTTCATCCCTTGCATCTAAAGACTCCAAAATCTAATTATTGATTTATGCGTAGCGCTTGTTTCAACTGTTTGGCCATGGCGATGCGCTGGGCATCATCCATGGTCGTACGTCCAAACTCTACTTCTTTATCATGCGACCCGATCATTAGCGATGTTTTACCGCCCTCGCCATCCCTGAGCGTTATCCTGGTCCAATAGCGTTGAAATTGTGTGCTTGTTGTAATACCTAATACACATTGTTCAATCTCAACCTTTTCTTGGCTGATAATTATTT
>CAYYBN010000231.1:0-2808 GCA_964470225.1 uncultured Methylotenera sp.
TCTGAATATTCATGGCTTGGACAATATTAACCACGCCATTAAAGAAGTGTTTGCCTCACTGTATAACGACCGCGCGATTTCCTACCGTGTACACAAAGGTTTTGTGCATGCAGATGTTGCGTTGTCTGCTGGTGTGCAGCAAATGGTACGTTCCGACATTGGCTGCGCGGGTGTGATGTTTACCATTGATACCGAGTCCGGTCACCGTGATGTGGCCTTTATTACTGCTTCATATGGCCTAGGCGAAACCGTGGTACAAGGGGCGGTCAATCCGGACGAATTTTATGTGCATAAACCGCTGCTTGCACAAGGCAAACCGGCCATTGTGCGTCGAACCATGGGTTCCAAGCTGATTAAAATGGTGTTTTCGGATGCGACCCAAGCGGGCAAGTCGACGCACACGGTTGATGTCGACCCCGCCGAGAGCGATCGCTATGCTCTGAGCGATGCCGATATTCTGGAATTGGCCGGTTACGCGATTATCATTGAGCAACATTACGGTTGTCCGATGGATATCGAGTGGGGTAAAAATGGCCTCGACAACAAATTGTACATCTTGCAAGCGCGTCCAGAAACAGTAAAGTCGCAAGAAGCCGCTTCCAATGTTACCGAAACTTTCAAGTTACAAAAACACTCCGCCAAGCCCGTGGTCGCTGGCCGAGCCGTGACCCAAAAAGTCGGTGTTGGCCCGGTACGTATTGTACTTGACCCGGCGGAGATGCATCAGGTGCAACCTGGTGATGTTCTGGTCGCCGAACCGGTCATGAAGCGTGCCAGCGCGCTGGTAACCAACCGTGGTGGCCGTACCTGCCACGCAGCGATCATTGCGCGTGAACTGGGCATTCCAGCCATTGTAGGTTCGGTAAATGCCACAGACCTGCTACGCGATGGTGAAATGGTCACCGTGTCTTGTGCCGAAGGTGAAACCGGTTTTGTCTATCATGGCGCCATGGAGTATGAAGTCTCCACCCAAGCCAATAGCGCATTGGAGACACCGCCCTGCAAAATCATGATGAACGTTGGCAATCCGGATATGGCATTCACGTTTGCACAAACCCCTAATCACGGCGTAGGACTGGCGCGTTTGGAGTTCGTCATCAACAACATGGTAGGTATACACCCGAAAGCGATTCTGAATGTGGATGCCATGCCCTCAGCGATACAGGCCACCATTAAGAACCGTGCGCGTGGTTATGCCAGCCCTAGACAGTTTTATATCGATAAGGTCGCCGAAGGTGTGGCTACCATTGCCGCAGCGTTTTATCCTAAACCAGTGATTGTGCGTACTTCTGACTTCAAATCTAACGAATACAAAAAACTGGTGGGTGGCGAGATTTACGAGCCAGATGAAGAAAACCCGATGATTGGCTTCCGTGGCGCAGCCCGTTACATGGCCGAAGACTTTAAAGAGTGCTTTGCCATGGAATGCATCGCCATGAAAAAAGTGCGTGACGAAATGGGGCTGACCAATGTCGAGTTGATGATCCCCTTTGTGCGTACCTTGGAAGAAGCGCGTGCTGTGACTGAAATCATGGCGGCCAATGGTCTCAAACGTGGAGAGAATGGCTTGCGGCTGATTATGATGTGCGAGATTCCAGCCAACGCTCTACTGGCTGAGCAATTCCTCGAATACTTTGATGGCTTCTCGATTGGCTCTAATGACCTGACCCAACTGACCTTGGGTATGGACCGTGACTCTGGTATTTTGGCAGATGGCTTTGACGAGCGTAACGATGCGGTGAAGGTACTGTTGAAAATGGCTATCAACACCTGTAACCGTTTAGGTAAATATGTGGGTATTTGTGGTCAGGGCCCTTCTGACCATGAAGATTTTGCCGGCTGGCTGGTGAATGAAGGCATACAGTCGGTCTCATTGAACCCGGATACAGTCGTTGCCACCTGGCAACGTTTGACCAAAAAATAAATCGACTTGTTGAAAGTGCACCTGTATGAATCGCCGTTCAGTGTTTATTATTTCAGATGGTACGGGAATTACTGCAGGTGCCTTGAGCAAGCTGCTCGAGCATTTTCCTAACACCGAGTTTTCACTGACCCGGTTACCGTTCACCGATAACAATGAAAAAGTACAGGCTGCTTTTGAGCATGTACAAAAAGTATCCGAAACCGATGCAGAACGGCCTATCGTGATTATGTCGATTGGTAATGGTGACCATCGTAACCATCTGAAACAAGCCAATGCATACTATATTGACCTGTTTCACCGCTTTATTTATCCGCTGGGATCCGAGCTGAATCAGGAGCCACTGACGGGAGCCAGCATTGCTTACAGTGTCATGGGCAATAGTTACCATGAGCGCATGGAAGCAATCAATTTTACGTTAAACCATGATGACGGCATGACCAATTCCGGACTGGATGAAGCCGAAGTCATTCTGGTAGGCGTATCGCGTTGCGGCAAGACACCGACCAGTATCTATCTGGCCATGCAGTTTGGTGTAAAAGCAGCCAACTACCCACTCATCCCGGAAGACTTTGAACGTGGCAGCTTGCCAGCAGCCCTTGAAAAAAATCTGAATAAAATTTTTGGTTTGACCATTAAAGCCGAACGGCTGCATTCAGTGCGTAACGAACGCAGGCCAGACAGTGTGTATGCCTCACTAGAAAACTGCCGCAAGGAAATTGCTACCGCTGAAAATATGATGCGTCGATATAACTTGCCGATGGCCGATTCTACCAGCCGCTCCATTGAGGAGCTGTCTGCCATCATTATGCAAAATATCCGCAAGCGCTAAATCCGCTCAGGCCACCAGCGCTTCCAGCATGGTAAAAGGCAATGGGGCGGCTTTT
>CAYYBN010000231.1:2824-3586 GCA_964470225.1 uncultured Methylotenera sp.
CGTCTGACTGGCGAAGCTTGAATGTCAACTTGTTGACGCCAGCAGTAATAAAAACTACGCGCCACTTGCAAGAATAACGATTGTTGTCCCAAAGCTTTAAACAACGGCATTAACGCATCAATCTGCATGCGATATGCTTGCGAATGGGCGCAATGTACTCCGCGTAGCTGCAACAGCAGATATTTGGCAATGCGTAATTGATCCTCAGAAGGACGCGCCACCGCGGCCTCATTGGCCTGAAATGGCGGATACTGCGCCAATAGTCGCTGCTCTTCATTGTGCAAGGGTTGTTGATCGAGCGTAAACCATTGTGCAAACAAGTGATCGACATCGTGAGCATTGCGATTGGACAACGCGACATCCCCCTCCCCTAACATGGCTGCGATAGATTTGATATCCTGCATCCAGAAAGGGAAAAACTCGCGGGCTATCCGTATGGCAACTGGCATTTCGGCTATATCCAGCGCACGTATCAATTGATCGACTGCCTGGCGATAGTTGGCACCATTCGCCTCATCAAGCCCATTGAGATAACGACTCAAACGAACAATCATAAATTCATGCTGTATGCACTGCCGCGGCGGCAGCCCCTTGCGCTCAAGTAAGCGCATATAAGCCTGCAAGGCCTGAGTTTCACGGTTTTGACGCATGCGTTAACGCTCCGGGAATATTAGCGATGTTGTAACGCAGTCTAGCGCAGTTGACGTGCCATCAATTACGAAATCAAGCCAGGTTTAAACAGGTTATTCCCTTTGCTTAGCG
>CAYYBN010000232.1:0-3556 GCA_964470225.1 uncultured Methylotenera sp.
CATGGAGTGTCCCAGCAAATGTATCTGCGTCAGATCAAGCTGGTCACACAGCGCCACTATGTCTTCTGCCATGGCCGCATAGCTGTGTTGAGGATGATGCGGCGAACGACCATGGTTGCGCAAATCTGGCGTAATGACGGTGTAATGGCTAGACAGGTCACGGGCAATGCGACCCCAGTTGTCTCCTGAACCGAACAGGCCATGCAACATGAGCAAAGGCGCACCGTTACCAGAGCGCTGATAATGCAGGGTAAGTGCCATAGGTAAGTAAGACTCCCAAACATAAAAAAACCGACCTTGGGTCGGTTTAAATGACTTGGCCTGCTAGCCAGCGGTTTTACAGGCCTAGGCGTCAGGCTTAGGTCAATTCGTTGATCACTGGGGTTAATAAACTGCTGACCAGCGGGTTCACCGTATCAAGCACTTGCGCCACCAAATCACCTTGCAACGCAGGCAAGCCGACAGACAATTGCGTAGGCACCAATGCCAATACATCTTCAATGCCCGCCAAGGTTGAATTGACGTCCAGCAAACTGGTTAACAGCGTACCCGTGTCCAGTATATCGGCAATATCAAGTGCCCCCACGGGGTTGGTAATGTCCGCCGCATTGATGCCAGTGAGTACATTATCGACAGCAGCTAACACTGGTGCAACCACCGGCAACACCTCACTCACCACCAGATTGTCAACGATATTGATGAGGTTGTTATTGCCTGAACCCAAAATATCAGAAAAATCCAAGGGAGAAGCAATGTCGCCCAGTCCTGCCAACGGGTTGGCGGCCACCACAGACAATAACACGCTGTTCACGGTTGCAACCACCGGTAACAATACCGGCTCAACATCAATGGCCGGCAAAAGACCATTTAATGCATTGTCTGCGCTGGTTGTGACATCTTTTAGCAAATTGTTGGTTGGCGCCAATACCGAGGCCTGCAAGCCTGTCCCTGACACCGGAATTAATGCGGTTGCGACTGCTTCAACGAAAACGACTTCTTTATAGACATCATTGAGTAACGCCATCACTGCCTCCTCGCTCTGAATTGAATAGTTATTTGTGTTATGCCTGAGTTAATAACACGTAGAGATTGTAAAACTATTCATTTTGTTTTGTGTTATTTTTTACATGTCGAGCATTTTCATTAAGCGGCGACAGGCTGAGTAGCGCTGTCAACGGCATGGGTTTTGCCATCTTTATGTTGGCTGGTTTCTACCCCTTCAGCCACTACCAAAATGTTCATTTGGTGTGCCATCTGAATAATAGACTTGCACAGGATGTAATCGTAGAGATCGCTACCCAAGTGACTCACAAATGATTTATCGATTTTAAGGTAGTTAAATTTATATTTTTTCAGATAGGCAAACACCGAATATCCGGTACCAAAATCATCAATGGCCAACTTGATTCCTGCATCGCGGACACGCTGTATGGTTTCGTCTACGGTAATTGTTGGTTTCATGAACATGCCTTCGGTCATTTCAATACTGATACCGCCACCATCGATATTTGCTGACGGCAACTGTCGAATGAACTCGTCCAATGACGCTGGAGACAAGAACTGCAAGGGAGAGACATTGATACTAATGATCATCTCACTAGAAAATGCTTGCTGGATTTGTGGCAGTTCAACCAGCAAATTCGCAAAGATTTGTCGACCCAGCGCCAACATGAGTCCGCATTCCTCGGCCAGCGCAATAAACTGGTCTGGCGGCACTTGCCCTCGAATCGGATGACGCCAGCGCACCAATGCCTCGGCCTTCACCATGCGGTCGTTTCGCAAGTCAAAAATAGGCTGATACTCCATGTAGAAGGATTGTTGCTGGATCGCCTCACGAAGGTCATTGATTAAGGATAACCGCTGGTTAGCGCGTTCCAGCATTTGGCTGGTAAAAAAACGAAGTTGATTTTTACCGGCCCACTTGGCCTCATACATGGCCTGATCGGCCTGTATCATCAAGACTTCAGCCGAAGTGCAAGTGTCAGGGTATATGGCAATCCCGATACTGGCAGACAAATAAAACTGCTTGAGTTCAATCACGTATGGCTGCTGCAGGGCATGAAGAATCTGTTGTGTCATGTTTTCCAGTTGCGAACGCTCGAACGGCGTTGGCACCAGAATCACAAACTCGTCGCCACCTTGACGTGCGACAGTCGCGTGCGGCAAGGCTGCCTGGCGCATTCGGCTGGCCACCTCCTTGAGTAACAAATCACCTACACTGTGTCCGGCAGTATCGTTGATGTCTTTAAATCCATCCAGATCAATGGTAAGTACAGCCACTTGTTGACGTTGAATGTGTGCAGTTTGTATGGCCTGTTCCAGGTGACTATGGAAGTAGAAACGGTTAGGCAAATCGGTCAAAAAGTCATAATTGGCTTGATACCAGATACGCTGACGATTCTGCCTTTCGGCACGTTTGAATGCGATAAAGGTACGGTAAAAATAAAACAGCACCAACAGCAAAAGTAGCAGTAACAAACAAATACCGGTCATCAACCACCAGTTATGCTCACTGATTTGAACCTGCCAGCTTTTTATGATTTCAGGACGATTGGTGCCGATTACTTGCATGGCCTTTTGCAGGATCAGCATTAGCGTGGGGGACTGTTCATTCACTGCCATGGCGATGGTGGCCCGGTATGGAATTTGCCCTTGTTTCACCACATACTCGACCCGGTGATAAGCAATATGGTAATCCACCACCACCTCATTGCCGATGTAAGCATCGACCTGCCGTGTTTTCAGGTATTCAAACGCCTGATCAGCATTTTCGACATGAATCAGCTGAAGGTATGGGTACTGTTTCAGTAATTGTCTGCTCAGTGTGTTGTGCTTGAAGATGGCAAGCCGGTAGGGCTGATGGTTGCGCAAGTGATCAAACGTCAACTGCTCGGGCGCATCACGGTGCCGATATAAGGCATATTGCATCATCAACTGCGGAGGCTGTAGCAGTTGAAAACCCTTGGGCAGCGGGCTAGACGCATTGACGCTGGAAATAAGGTCTATGCTGGTATCTACCGGGGTAGATGGATTGGACTCCAGCATGAATTTAAGGCCGGTCAACTGCGCAATGAGATTTAAATAATCCATGCTGATACCACGGTAATTGGCACTTTCCAGCTTGAACTCAACCGGCATCCATCCTTCCTTGACGGACACCCGGACAACCGGATGTGCGGTTATCCAAGCCTGCTCTTCCTTGCTGAGCATCAAGTCTTGTGGACTCAGCGTGGAAGCCACTGTATTGATTAGCTTGGATGGTTCAGCTTGCGCAGGCAATACCAGACTGACCAGCATCAGCCAGATGAGCGTTTGGTAACACAGTGTGCGGTGATGACTCAATCGCGTACTCTCTTCATGGTGATTAGCCAGCACAGGCCTGGAAATACTTCATGCTGTTCAAGTCTTAGCATCACTGTCATAACAGTGATCTACCACACTATTGTTGCCCGAGCAGCAAGGCATTGCAACCACCGCATCTGGCATGCATGCCATTTTTGCGACAAAACCCCGCTTATGGTTGTCGTCGGAGGCCATGTTGCGATGTTCAGACAGT
>CAYYBN010000233.1:0-3556 GCA_964470225.1 uncultured Methylotenera sp.
TGATTTATTGTCCCTGGACGATGCCCTGATCTTTTTAGTTGGTTTTGTGGTCTCCTTTGCATCCGCGCTGCTGGTGATACGCGCGCTCATCAAATTCGTCGGCCAGCATTCATTTGCTGTCTTCGCTTGGTACCGAATTGTATTTGGCTTGCTGGTACTGATGTTTTTTGCCCATTAGTGTGGTTGCATTGGTTAGTTTTTTCACAGGTGAATGATGAAAAATTCATGGATTAAAAAAGTATTGCTAGGTCTGGCGGGCTTGCTGGGCATCATCGTGTTGTTGTTGGCCTACCTGGTGGCCACCTTTGATCCCAACGATTACAAGTCCGAGGTGATTCAACTGGTCAAGGACAAAAAACAGCGCACGCTGGAAATTAAGGGCGACATCAAACTCAGTTTCTGGCCTAAAATTGGTGCCGATTTGGGCGCAATCAGTTTGTCTGAACACAATACACCACAACAATTTGCAGCCATTAAAAACGCCAAAGTCGCGCTGGCGGTATTGCCCTTACTCAAAAAGCAAATCGTGGTCGATACCGTGTATCTGGATGGCGCAGAGGTCAATGTCATTCAGCGCAAAGATGGCAGCTTTAACTTTGATGACTTGCTGAGCAAAGAAGAGGACGACCAATCACAAACCATTAATTTTGATGTGCAAGGCGTCAAAATCACCAATACCAAAGCCGCTTTTCACAACGAAGTCAGCGGCGCCAACTACAGCGTTGATCAACTCAATATCAGCACCGGTCAGGTCGCCCTGAAAACGCCGTTTGATGTCAACGCCAGTTTTCATGTCGTCGCCAATCAACCGCTGGTGGATGCGCTGGCGACCATCAAAGCCAACGTCATGGCCGACCCGGAAGCCAAGCATTTTGTGGTCAAAGGGCTGGATGCCGAACTCAAAGGCGCCATGCTGGATGGCAAAGAGGTGTTGCTGACGGCCGTTGGCTCGGTGGATGTGAATGCTGCCAACACGGCGCTGGATGTGTCTGGCCTCAAGCTGGCGATGAAGGGTGACTTTCAGGGCGTGAAACGCGAAGTCATGTTGCAGGCCCCTGCCATGGCCGTGAATCCCAAGTTAATTTCCAGTGACAAGGTGCAGTTGTCGCTGACACAAAAAGACGCACAAGGGGATGCCCAGGTCGATGTGACGCTGGATGCTTTGCAGGGCAATCAGAAAACCATTACCAGCAAAGGCCTCACCGCCGACCTCAAACTCAATGCTGGTGCACGCAAGGTCGAAGGCCATTTTGCCTCACCGGTGACCGCCAATCTGGACAGTATGGTTTTCGAAGTACCGGCGCTGGCTGGCAAATTCAACATTCAAGACCCGGCCGTACCCAATGGCGCCATGGCTGGGGAGTTTAAACTGGGTGTGCATGCTGATGTGAAACAGGAAGCCATCAAATCCAGCTTTAATTTGCTGCTGGCCGACACCAAACTGAATGGTAACGTCAGTGTGGCGGGCTTTAAAACGCCACATCTTGCTTTCCAGCTCAATGCAGATACGCTGGATTTAAACGCTTTGCTGGGTAAAAGTAAGGCTGCAGCGGCTTCCGCTGGCAGTAGTAAGCAGTCCACAGCCAGCCAAGACAAGCCAGCCGATTTAAGTGCTTTAAAAACGCTGTTCCTTGATGGCTCAGTCAACATAGGCAAAATCCTGTATGCACCTTATACGCTGACCGGACTCAAGGTCGGTATCAAGGCCGATGGTCAGCAACTGGCATTGCAAGGGCTGAACGTCAAGCTCGACGACACGACCATTCAGGGCGCGGTGGGCATTAGCCAGTTCAGCAAGCCTTTGTACAATTTTGACCTGAACATTGATAAGCTGGATTTAAACCGTTATCTGCCTACATCCACAGCCAGCGACAAACCTGCCGATAGTTCGAAGGACAAGCCTGCGAATAGCCAGACGGACATGGCGATTGATTTGTCGCCATTAAAAGCCTTGAATGCTCAAGGCAATATCCGTGTCGGCTGGCTAAAATATGGCAAAACCGAAGCCAAAAACCTCAATATTGGCCTGAAGGCACAGGAGGGTCTGGCGCAAATCAATCCGTTGAATGTCGATGTGTTTCAAGGCACCGTCAGAGGTGCTGTCACCCTCGATGGCCGCGCCACCGCCGCAGTTAAAATCCAGCAAACGCTACAAAATATTGCCTTGGGTCAATTGCTCACCGAAACCATCAACAACGACATGTTGTCCGGCAACGGCACCATGACGCTGGATGTGTCTGGTCAAGGAGCGACGGTATCCGCGTTAAAAAAGTCGCTATCGGGTAATGTTGACCTGAAAATGGCCGATGGTGCGGTCAAAGGCGTAGACATTGCCGGCACCATTCGAGATGCCAAAACCAAGCTGAACTTGATGAAAAGTCAGGAAGCTGCCGCTGACAAATCGAAAAAAACAGATTTCAGCGAGCTGACTGCCAGCTTTCAGATTAAAAACGGTATCGCCCACAATGAAGACCTGGCCATGAAGGCACCGTTGTTTCGCCTGACCAAAGGCGACAGCAAAGGCGATATCGACATCGGCAAAGAAACCATCAGCTATGTCGCCAAGCCTACGTTGGTGAATACGCTTAAAGGTCAGGGCGGTAAAGACACCGAACAGCTGGGCAGTATCAGCATCCCGATCAAGGTTTCTGGCACCTTTGCTGCGCCCAAATTTAATATCGACATGGCTGCCATGGGGCAGGCATTGGCTAAATCGGCAGCCATGGATGCTGTCACCGAAAAACTTGGCGGTAGCAAAGCAGAAGCATTGAAAGGCTTGTTAGGCAATAAATCCTCTTCAGATAGCACAACGGGCGATAAACCGGCTGAGTCAGCCAAACCTGCTGACGAGCTGAAACAAAAAGCCCTGAAAAAACTACTGAACTTCTAATCTGTGCATTTGGTAATCTGTGCAATTGGCTGACTTTGCAGAAATACTGATTGCCTGGCAGCAACAACACGGCAGACATGACCTGCCGTGGCAACACACCCGGGACCCCTATGCCATCTGGGTGTCCGAAATCATGTTGCAACAAACGCAAGTCAGTGCCGTGATTGGTTATTATGGTCGCTTCATGGCACGCTTTCCAGATATACCCAGTCTGGCCAAAGCCACACAGGACGAAGTGCTGCAATACTGGAGTGGTCTTGGCTACTACTCGCGCGCCCGCAATTTGCACCATGCAGCACAAACCATAGTGCGTGACTATGGTGGCCAGTTTCCGCAAAACCTGACGCAAATACAGTCGCTAAAAGGCATCGGGCGTTCGACCGCTGCTGCTATTGCCGTGTTCGCCTTTGGTCAGCGCCATACCATACTTGATGGTAATGTTAAACGCGTACTGGCCCGTCTACATGCAATAAAAGAATGGCCAGGCTTGCCCAAAGTTGAAGCGCAACTGTGGCAAACAGCCGAAGCGCTATTACCACAGCGCGAATTGCCGGCTTATATTCAAGGCCTGATGGATTTTGGCGCCACCCTGTGTACCCGTAGCAAACCGCAATGTCCACAATGCCCTATGCAGGCGATGTGTCAGGCCTACCAGCAAGGGCTGGT
>CAYYBN010000234.1:0-3556 GCA_964470225.1 uncultured Methylotenera sp.
ACGGATTGCTGCCAGCAATTCGTCCAGGTACAAATTCTTTTTGGCACAGACCGGCACAATACCGGCAAACTCAAACAATAAATCAAAGTCTTGTAAAAATGGCAACAGGTTGCCTTTATCTCCCATTAAATCGGCCTTGTTCACCACCAGCAACACCGGTTTGTTTTTGGGCAGCAGTTTGAGGACCAGCGCATCGGCCTCACCCAGTTGCATGGGCTCAATCACAAACAGCACCACATCAACCTCGGTGAGTACCTGTGTCACGGTTTTATTCAGGGTTTTGTTTAAAGCATTGATATGCTTTTGCTGAAAACCCGGCGTGTCAACGAATAAAAACTGTGCATCGGACGTAGTATGAATACCCAGCAGCCGGTGACGCGTGGTTTGTGCCTTGCGTGAAGTAATGGCTAACTTCATGCCCAAAATATGATTAAGCAGTGTGGATTTACCGACATTGGGACGCCCAACAATGGCGATGGTACCGCAGCGAAAATCATCCGTGGTCTGCGCTATGGGTGCCAAAGTTTCAGTCATGATGTTATGTGTTCCATGGCCAGTTTGGCCGCCTGTTGTTCGGCCACGCGGCGGCTGGTGCCTGCGCCGGTGGTGGTAATGTTCAGTTTATGCAGTGTGCAACGAACGGTAAAGGTTTGCGCATGCGCCTCACCCTCAATGCTGATGACCTCATAATCGGGCAAATCCATTTTTTTGCCTTGCTGGAACTCTAGCAACTGTGACTTGGCGTCTTTGTCGATGGCCTTGGGGTCTATGGTGGCGAGCTTTTGTGCATACAAATGCGCCACCACATGTTCCGCTGCGACAAAGCCGCCATCCAGATAGACTGCACCAAAAATCGCTTCGAGTGCATCGGCCAAAATTGATGGCCGCCGCCAGCCCGCACTTTTCAGCTCGCCTTCGCCGAGTTTCAAGGCATCGCCTAAATTCAGACTGACCGCCACTTCTGCCAAGCTGGCTTCTTTGACCAGTTTGGCACGCAGGCGACTCAGGTCACCTTCCGGCAAATGGGCAAAGCGATGGAACAATTGATGGGCAATGATAAAGTTGAGTACGCTGTCGCCTAAAAATTCCAGACGTTCATTGTTGGTGGCAGAAAAACTGCGGTGGGTCAGTGCCTGTTGTAATAGCGCCGGTTGCTGAAACGTATAGTCGATGCGGGTTTGCAGGGTAGTCAGGTGTTGCATGCGTACTTTACTCTTCGCTGGAGACCGTAAAATCTAGCAACAGGCTGACATGGTCGAGCAAGGGGATTTTCTTTTCGTAGTTGACACGGATGGCATCGCCAGTGATCTGCAAATCATGGCTGCGGACACTTTCAATGCGGTCAATTTTGGCTTGTCGTTCAAAGGCAGTACGCCGCTCATGGTCGGTTTGCAGCATGGCGTCATTGGCAATTCGATGAACGGTGGCATCGATGGTGAAATACTCCATATAGGCGGGCACACATTTCAGCAGCATGATGCCCAGCAAACCAAAGGCAGACAGAATGCACAACGTGCCGATGAATCCGGCGCCGGTTTGTGTACGACGTGCAACGGTGCTTGCGAACATTACGATGCTCCTTGTCAGGCTTCAGTTTGCCGGCAATAACAGGTCAGCCAACCAGTCACACTGGCTTGCATCGCCTAGTGGATACGTTGACCAATACGTTGCCATTCACCGAAGTTAAACCAGATAAAAAACGCCTTGCCCACCAGATGGCGGTCAGACACAAACCCCCATACGCGGCTGTCGGCACTGTTGTCACGGTTATCTCCCATGGCAAAAAACTGACCTTCCGGTACGGTGATGGTTTCACCTTGCAGTAAACGCTCACCGACGCTGCCGGTCTGATATTGGTTTTGGATGTCATGAATCAACACATCATGTGCTACCTTGCCCAGCTGCTCATGCAGGCGTGAGGCGGTGACATTGACATCACGCGGGCTGCCATTTTCAGCACCGACATTCAGTGCGTAGTGATACGGTTCAACAAAATCCAGCGCCACCACCTGACCATTGATGGTCAGCTGTTTGTCACGGTACTGAATCTGGTCACCAGGTAAGCCCACCACGCGCTTGATGTAATCAATGGTGGGCTCGGGCGGATAGTGAAACACAAATACATCACCACGCTGCGGCTGCCCCATGCGGTAAAACACTGAATTCAGAATGGGCACGCGTAAACCATACACATATTTGTTGACCAGAATATAATCGCCCGCCAGCAAGGTAGGCATCATAGAGCCCGACGGAATTTTAAACGGCTCGACCAAAAACGAACGTACAGTAAACACCAGCAAAATGACCGGGAAAAAACTTTTACTGTATTCGACATACCAGGGGTCAGGCGGTACTTGCAAATGGTTGGCCAAACGTCTTTTGCGCAAAAACAGACTATCCAGTAACCAGATAGCGCCCGAAACGAGCAGGATGACCAACATAAACAAAGCAAAATACATGCGTGATTCCTGTAATAGTTATTTGTCTTCAACGCGCAAAATGGCCAAGAAGGCTTCTTGCGGAATTTCCACATTACCGACCTGCTTCATACGCTTTTTACCTTCTTTTTGTTTTTCCAGCAACTTGCGTTTACGCGTAATGTCTCCGCCATAACACTTGGCCAACACGTTTTTACGCATGGCTTTGACGGTTTCACGGGCAATAATGTTGGCGCCGATGGCGGCCTGAATCGCAATGTCAAACATCTGCCGCGGAATCAGTTCACGCATTTTTGCGGCCAGTTCACGGCCTCGGTATTGACTGTTGGCACGATGCACAATCAGGCTCAGCGCATCGACACGCTCGCCATTGACCATGATATCCAGTTTAACCAAGTCCGCAGCACGAAACTCGAGAAATTCGTAATCCATGGAAGCATACCCACGCGAGACCGACTTCAATTTGTCAAAGAAGTCGAGCACCACCTCGTTAAGCGGCAATTCATAGCTGAGCATGACCTGGCGACCCATGTATTGCATATTGCGCTGCACGCCACGTTTGTTGTTGCACAGCGTCATCACCGGGCCGACATAGTCTTGCGGCATCAGCAAGTTGACCACAATCATGGGCTCACGGATTTCTTCAATACGGGAAGGTTCAGGCAAGCGGGACGGGTTTTCAATTTGCGTCACCTCACCCGTTTTTAGCAACAGCTCGTACACCACAGTGGGCGCTGTGGTAATCAGATCCATATCATACTCGCGCTCAAGGCGCTCTTGCACAATTTCCATGTGCAGCAAGCCGAGGAAGCCGCAACGGAAACCAAAGCCCAGTGCTGAGGAGTTTTCCGGTTCGAATTGCAGGCTGGAGTCGTTCAAACTGAGTTTCTCTAGTGCCGTGCGCAAGGCTTCAAACTGGTTGGACTCCACCGGATACAACCCGGCAAACACCTGTGGCTTAACCTCTTTAAAACCGGGCAACGGCGCTGGTGCTGGTTTGCCGGCCAGCGTGACGGTATCACCGACTTTGGCCGCGGCCAGCTCTTTAATGCCAGCAATAATAAACCCCACCTCACCCGCACTCAGCTGCGAGCGTTGCAGCGATTTCGGGGTAAACA
>CAYYBN010000235.1:0-3553 GCA_964470225.1 uncultured Methylotenera sp.
TCACTGTGTACGTGAATTTCGCCCCCCATCAGTTCGGTCAACAGCTTGCTGATGGTCAGGCCAAGTCCGGTCCCCCCCACCCCCACCAGATTGGATGCACTGCCGCGTTCAAAAGGCTCAAACACCCGCTCCAGTTCATCGGCTGCAATGCCGGGGCCGGTATCGGTAATTTCAATTTGGGCGATTTCACGTGCGTAGCCTACTTTAAATGTGACACTACCTTGGCTGGTGTATTTGACAGCGTTGCCCAGTACATTCACCATGATTTGCATCAACCGCTTGTGGTCTGCGCGCACCAGAGATGGTAGCGGGCTACTTTGTATGACGTGAAAAGCCAAGCCTTTGTTGGTGGCCTGAATTTCAAACATACTGACAATGTGACTAATAAACTCGCGAAAATTTAGCGGCTTTAGATCAAACGTCATTTTACCGCTCTCGATACGGGCAATATCCAGCGTGCTTTCAATCAGCGACAGCAGATGCTCGCCACCGCGGCGTATGGTGTGTATGGCGGCTTTGCGGTGGGCAGGAATACTGTCATCTTCGCTAAGCAATTGTGCATAACCGAGAATACTGTTGAGGGGTGTGCGTAATTCATGGCTGATGCCGGTGATGTAGCGGCTTTTGGCCTGGTTGGCCTCCTCAGCCAGTTGTCGAGCTTTTTGCAGTTTGGCGTCAGTGACCTTGTGTGACTCAATCTCCTCGAGTAATAACCGCGTTTGCCGGTTAGACTCCTCCTGCGCCACGCGACGGCTTTCCGAAGACAACACAAACCACCAGGCAATCAGGCCACAAGCAAACATCAAGGCGGTGAATACTTTAAGGTAAGTTGCTTTCAGATGCGTGAGCATATGGGCCTGGTACACTTGCAAAGACCAAACATCATGCAAGTACAACAGACTCAAAAAAGCGGCCAGCACTGCCAGCGCCACCACCATAAACAACAGGTAATGGGCGAACTTGCCCCTGAAGTAAGGCCACCAGCGCCTGGGCAGTAATTTATGGTTGAATTTAACCCATTGTTCAGATAGGCGGCCATGCGGTTTGCACACATCGTGACAGCGTGCATCCAGGCTACAACACAAGGAGCAAATGGCTCCCCCATAGGCAGGACAATGCGCCATGTCTTCGCCTTCATACGCGCGCTCGCAAATAACACAGCGCTGGACGCTGTAGCGCACCCCCGAGGGTGCAGGCTGGCGCGCCAGATAATACCGTCCCTGCGTCCACCAGGCCAACAATGGTGAAAGTAACAGCGCCAGCAGCAAGGCAATAAAAGCAGAAAAGGCACGCAGCGACTCACCAAACGCGCCATAAAAAGTCAGTATCGACACCGCCGAGGCAATCAGCATGGCACCCACTCCCACCGGGTTGATGTCATATAGATAGGCGCGCCTGAACTCAATGCCGGCGGGGCTCCAGCCCAGCGGCTTGTTGATAGTCAGATCAGCCACCACCGCGGCAATCCAGGCGATGGCGATGTTGGCATATAAGCCCAAAATCATCTCCAATGCCTGAAACACATCAAACTCCATCAACATCACAGCGATGCTGGCATTGAAGAGCATCCATACTACCCGCCCGGGATGGCTATGGGTTAAACGGGCAAAAAAGTTGGACCACGCCAGCGAACCAGCATACGCATTGGTCATATTGATTTTGATTTGAGACACCACCACGAATAGCGCCGTCAGCAACATGGCAATTTGCTTGTTATCTACGGCCATGTTAAAACCCAGCAAATACATGTGGGTCGGGTTGACTGCACTTTCTAGCGGCCATCCCTGTTTAATCACCAGCATGGCCAACAAAGCCCCGGCCAGCAATTTAACCACGCCCAGTATAGACCAGCCCGGACCAGCAATAAACACACCCACATTCCAGCGCCAGCGGTTAGCGGCTGTTTTCTCAGGCATAAAGCGCAAAAAGTCGACCTGCTCGCCAATTTGTGGAATCAGCGCCACGCCAATGGCCGTGGCCATCCCAAACATCTGCCAGTCAAAGTGGCCAGATTTTCCATCCTTACCCGCATAGTCCAGCAATGCTGAATAGGCCTCCGGGTGCTTTTGCCAGATGGTCCAAAACGGTAACACCATCAGGCCTATCCAGATTGGCTGCGTAATCATCTGTATGCGGCTAATTAAGGTAACGCCATGTGTGACCAAAGGAATGACCACCAGCGCACTGACCAGATAGCCAGCGGCCAGCGGCAAGTTGAAGTACAGTTCAAGCGCGTAGGCCATAATCGAGGCTTCCAGCGCGAACAAAATAAAAGTAAAACTGGCATACACAAATGACGAAATGGTGGAACCGATATAGCCAAAGCCGGCACCTCGGGTCAACAGGTCCATGTCCACGCCATATTTGGCCGCGTAAAAACTGATCGGCAAACCAGTCAACATGACAATGGCAGCCACGGTTAAAGAGGCCCAAAAAGCATTGATAAAGCCAAAATCCAGCGTAATCGCCGCGCCTATGGCCTCCAGCACCAGAAACGAAATCGCACCCAATGCCGTGTTCGAGACCCGCAATATCGACCATTTGCGAAACGCCAATGGCGTAAAGCGCAGGGCATAATCCTCTATGGTTTCGTTGGCGACCCAGTTGTTGTAGTCGCGCCGAATTTTGACGATACGTTGTATCGGCTCGGCTTTACTGACGGCGTGTTCAACGACGGTGGGTTGAGACAATGGACATTCCTCATCATTTTTATAGCCATGAGGGAACATGGCGAAGAGCACTCCAAGCGTATCTTAAGGTAAGTCTGTTACGCAATCCCTACGTTATATGACGTATATTGCTTGCAACCAAATTGCATCGAAAACCACAGTCAAACGGCCTTGATACAGGGGTCGGTATGTTTGGCTTCAGATTCCCCACGCGCACGCATGCAAAAAGGCTTGCATCACTGCAAGCCTTGAGGCTTCATACCTGCCTAAGTACGCCAGAATTACAACAATGTAGCCAACCCTTTTGCCAAATGACTCGTTGCTTATGGCAGCATGGCAAAGGCGCTGACGCCGAGCATGCCTACCCCCAAGGCTTGCGACAATCGCAAGTAGAATGGGTGTGTTTGACGTCCCAGCCACCAGCCAAAACCATGCAACCACGATGTTGCCAGAACCATACCAACCAGCACTGACCACTGGCTACCAATCTCGACGCCGTGCAGAACACCGTGCGCAAGCGCGGCGACCACAACGATCGCCAGTTGCAGTAGCTTGGGCAGGTGGACTGGCGCAATGAGTAGCAAGCCCATGACCACCACGCTGGCTGCGACCAGCTTTTCGGCAAACGTCACTGGCATCCAGGTCATGGCGAACACCGCAGACACCGCCATGAAGCTAACAAAGCATACTGGCAACTGCCATCCCTGTGCCGCTGGACGTCGCGCAGCCCAAATGCCCAGTGCAACCATCACCAGCCAATGGTACCAACCACTCAGCGGATGCAACATGCCCGTGGCAAAACTCGAGTTTAGTCCATGTCCTGGATGCGCACTCGCGGATACCGAAACGACAAGGAGCCACAGTGCCAACAGGATTGTTCTTTT
>CAYYBN010000236.1:0-954 GCA_964470225.1 uncultured Methylotenera sp.
GTCTAATCGCACTGCAGTGGTCTTCCACATACAACCAGTCACGGATATTGCTGCCATTGCCATAAATCGGCAAAGGTTTACCAGATAAGGCATTGTGGATGACCAGTGGAATCAGTTTTTCCGGGAAATGGTATGGTCCATAGTTATTCGAGCAGTTGGTGGTGAGGGTGGGCAAGCCATAGGTATGATGGTAAGCGCGAACCAGATGATCGGAAGCAGCCTTGGAAGCTGAATACGGGCTATTTGGTTGGTACTGGTTGGTTTCCTTGAAGGCCGGGTCAGTTGGACCGAGCGAACCATACACTTCATCGGTAGATACATGCAGGAAGCGGAAATTGCTCTGCGCCTCGGCAGGCAATTGCTGCCAGTAGGCGCGTACCTCTTCCAGCAAGTTAAATGTTCCAACAACGTTGGTTTGCACAAAGGCATCCGGGCCATGAATAGAACGGTCAACATGACTCTCGGCAGCAAAGTTGAGTACTGCGCGTGGCTTGTGGGTATTCAGTAGCGCATGTACCGCTGCACGGTCGCCAATGTCAGCATGCACAAAAATATGCAGTGGGTTGCTACTGATTTCGGCAACGTTCTCCATATTGCCGGCATAGGTCAGCTTATCAAGATTGATGACGGTACCTAAACCGAGTTGAACCCAGGCATTGACGAAATTACTACCGATGAAGCCCGCACCACCGGTGACGATGATTGTGTTTGTAAGCATTGTGATGGTCTAAAATAAGTTCAAGAAATTCTAGCATTGAAAAAAGATAAATAATCAGCAGATTTTGGATTAAATCCATCAGCCGCCCCGGTTTACCAAGGCAAGGCGCCTGCTTTCTGTAAATCAGCGACATACTGACGGTGTGCATCCAGTTCGTCAGCGCTGGCGGGTTGTAATTTAATGTTGACAGGCACGCTGTCTAGCGCCTGCGTGGTAGACTGGGCAACTGGCTCATC
>CAYYBN010000236.1:964-3552 GCA_964470225.1 uncultured Methylotenera sp.
CATCTAGTGCCATAAGCAAGCTTTCCTGGCCACGGGTCATTGCCACATAGACATCGGCTAGCAATTCGGCATCCAGTAACGCGCCGTGCAAGGTACGCTTGGCGTTGTCGACGCCGTAATGGCGACACAGGGCATCCAGATTGTTGCGCTGGCCAGGCCTGGCCTCTTTGGCCATTTTCAAAGTATCGACAATCTGGCTGACGTAACTGACCAGCGGAGGCATGCCCAGTCTTTCGAGTTCCATATTGAGAAAACCGACATCAAATGGAGCGTTATGAATGACCAGTTCTGCCCCCTCGATAAATGCCAGAAATGTATCAACAACCTGCGCAAAACGTGGCTTGTCCTGCAGAAACTCCAGCGAAATACCGTGCACTTCCTGTGCGCCAGGGTCTATGTCACGTTCGGGATTCACGTAGACATGAAAATGTTGCTGAGTGGTACGGCGGTTGCGGAGTTCAACGGCAGCAATTTCGATGATGCGGTGACCCTGATCCGGGTAAAGCCCTGTGGTTTCGGTATCCAGAAAAATTTGCCGCATATTATTGCCCTCCCGATTGCACAGCGCGAACGCCTTCATTGGCCAGTGCATCGGCACGTTCATTGCCCGGGTTACCAGCATGGCCTTTGACCCAAATCCACTGCACCTCATGCGGCTGCACCAGTGTATCCAGCGTCTGCCACAAGTCAGCATTTTTGACCGGCTGTTTGGCGGCAGTGCGCCATTGTTTTTGTTTCCAGCCTGGCAACCATTCAGTCATGCCTTTTTGAACATAGCTTGAATCGGTATAGACCTTGATTTTGCTTGGTTTGCGTAAGGCTTGAAAGCCTTCAATCACGGCTGTCAATTCCATACGGTTATTGGTAGTCATGGCTGCGCCGCCAAACATGGATTTTTCATGGCCACCTGCTTTCAGCCATACTCCCCAGCCACCCACGCCAGGATTGCCTTTACAGGCGCCATCGGCATACATTTCTATCCAGCATTCATCCAACATGGTTTATTTTAATCGTTTCTGTGAGCCTGAATGCGATTTGCGCGCTGGCAAGGCGCGCGGCATCGCGGTTTTTTTCCAGTCATTGAGCTTTAAACGTTGATGCAACACTTTTTTCTTGGCAACAATATAATAAATACCGCCGGTCAGGCCATGCGTGCATGCCCCCCATCGTTCAAACCTGTGCTGGCGTGACAACCAGTCAGCGTCATTGATTGGCAGTGCGTGCATGACATAGCCACAGCGAACCACCTCAAAGCCCAACACGTTTAACCAGTCGCGGATGCGAAACCCGCAAAACAAACGACGGATGCGACCCTGACGCCGGAATGAGCCGACACTTGCACGCAAGCCTAACAGACTGAGCGGACTGATGCCGGTCATGATCAGCGTTCCTTCCGGCACCAGAACCCGGAACACCTCACGCAAAGTTTGCTGTGGGTGGGCACAACGTTCCAGATGGTGGGGCATGCACACCACATCCACCGAGGCTTCGGCAAGCGGCAAATATTCAGACTCACAAGCCAAACTGACTCGTTGATCTGTGACCACCTGACTGACATACTGTTTGGAAGGAATACGACTATGTGCCAGCAAATCAAGATAAGTGTCACCAATTTGCAAGGCGTGATAGCCAAACAGGTTGGCCAAGGTACTGTCATAGATCGGCTGTTCACAAGCCGTCATATATCGCTGCAAGGCAGAACAACTGGACGCTGAGACTGGTGATTGAGCGGAGTCACGCATGGATTTGATGATACCACTAATCATTACAACAGAGGATGAACCCGGCGGTTTACGCTTGACAAAGCGCTGCTTTTTTCACAATCTTTGCGTATGAACCACGTTGCCGAACAGTTTATTGTGCATGCACTGCCCGCCTTTGATGACAACTACCTGTGGCTGCTGCAAGCTGCACAACATGCCATCGTGGTAGACCCCGGCGACGCTGAGGTGGTTAATCAGGCCTTGGAGCAATATGCTTGCCAGCTAGATGCAATTCTAGTGACCCACCACCATGCTGACCACACTCAAGGCATCGCCGCCTTACAACAGGCCTGGCAATGTCCGGTATTCGTACCTGGGTTGGAGCGACCCGCTTATCAACACCCGCAGGCCGTGGTTGCAACCCCTACACACCCCATACATTTACCACATTGGCCTGCACTGCGCATTGAAGTGATGCATTTACCTGGCCATACGCCTGACCACATCGCTTATCTCATCAATCGCGCACACCTGTTTTGCGGCGACGTGCTGTTTGGGGCAGGCTGCGGACGTCTGCTGGATGGAACGCCCGCACAAATGCATGCCTCGCTGCAACAAATCGCCCACCTGCCGAGCAATATTCAAATCTATCCAGCGCACGAGTACACCTTGAAAAACTTGCACTTTGCCATGCAGGTGGACCCTGACAACCAACGTTTACAACAACGGCTAGCCCACACGCAACAACTTAGGCAGCAAAAGCTGCCGACATTACCCACTACATTAGCAACCGAATTGCAAACCAACCCCTTTCTGCGCTGCGACCTGCTGGCTGCTGCAGGCGAACCGGCGCTGGCAACGTTTACCCGTCTGCGTGCGTTACGC
>CAYYBN010000237.1:0-3536 GCA_964470225.1 uncultured Methylotenera sp.
GCACCTTTACTCTAGGCACACAGGGGGGCACCATACAAAATGCGGTGACTGGCAATTATGGCGTCAGCTCTAATGGTCAGCCTGACCTGATGTCTAACCTGCCGGTGACTAATCCGTTTGGAAGTGTGGCACTGAGCTTGCTCAAGTTATCCGCCAACATGCTTTTGAATCTGGAACTTTCCGCGCTGGAGGCCGATGCGCGCGGTAAGGTCATCTCCAGTCCACGGGTCACCACCGCCAACCAGCAAAAAGCCCGCATTGCGCAGGGCATGGAAATTCCTTACCAAACCGCCACCAGCAGCGGTGCCACAGCGGTCAGCTTCAAAAAGGCCGAGTTAAGTTTGGAAGTCACGCCACAAATTACCCCAGACCAGAAAATCATCATGGACCTCGATGTGCGTAAAGACAGCAAGGGTGAGCAAACCACCGGCGGGGTAGCCATCAATACGCAAAACGTGCAAACACAGGTACTGGTCGGCAATGGCGAAACCGTGGTGCTGGGCGGGATTTACGAGCAAACCTCTTTTAAATCACTCGACAAGGTGCCTTTTTTTGGGGATTTGCCTATGGTCGGCTTTGCCTTCAAACGTACCACCAAGCAGGAAGATAAATCAGAACTGCTCATTTTCATCACTCCCAAAATTATGGATGAAAGCCTGAACCTCAATTAAGCGAGTAAGCGCACGCCTGCGTGTTTACTGACAGCCGGCGGCCTTTGCCTTAAAATGCCCAACTTGACCGGTTGGGCATTTTTGATGGCTAGTGGTATTTTTATGAGTAGTGCAATTCCAAACAGATTATTTTTAGTCGGCTTGATGGGTGCAGGTAAAACCACGGTAGGTAAACTGATTGCCAAAAGTCTGGGCAAAACCTTTTACGACACCGACCAGGTCATCGAGCAGCGCACTGGCGTTAAAATCCCCACCATCTTCGAACTGGAAGGCGAGGCTGGCTTTCGCAAGCGCGAGACCGAGACACTCAGCGAATTTGCGCAACTGCCGGACATTGTGTTGGCCACTGGTGGCGGTGCCATCATCGCCCCGGAAAATCGTGCTATTTTGCGTGAATATGGCTATGTGATTTACCTGCGCGCCAATGTCAACGAACTGTATCTGCGTACCCGCAACGACAAAAACCGCCCGCTGTTACAAAACGTGGATGCCAAAGCCAAGCTGGAACAACTGTTTCATGCCCGCAATCCACTCTATACCGAAACCGCCCACCTGATTGTGGATACTGGCCATCAACCAGTGGCGGTGATTATTCAAAAAATTGAAAACGCGCTCAAGGCGTTGGAGAAATAATGCAAACCCTTACCGTCAGCCTGGCTGACCGCAGTTATCCCATCCATATCGGCAACGGCTTGCTTGGCCGGGCCGAGCTGATTCTGCCGCACCTCAAGCGCAAACAGGTGGCGATTGTCAGTAACACCACGGTGGCACCGCTGTATATGCAAACCATCGCCCAACCCTTGCGCGAGGCCGGGGTCAGCGTGATTGAAATTGTGCTGCCGGATGGCGAGGCCTATAAAAATAACCAAACCCTGCAAACCATTTACGACCATCTGCTGCAACACCGTTGCGAGCGCAACACCACGCTGATTGCGCTGGGCGGTGGGGTCATCGGCGACCTGACTGGCTATGCGGCCGCCACCTATTTACGCGGTGTACCATTTATTCAGGTGCCAACCACGCTGCTGTCGCAGGTCGATTCCAGCGTCGGTGGCAAAACCGGCATCAATCACCCGCTGGGCAAAAACATGATAGGGGCGTTTTATCAGCCCAAGCTGGTACTGGCCGATATTGATACCCTCAAAACCCTGCCGCAGCGCGAACTGTCGGCCGGCATCGCCGAAGTGATTAAATACGGCCTGATTCGCGATGCTGACTTTTTTGACTGGCTGGAAACCAATATGCCAGCCTTGATGGCGCTAGACACTGCCGTGACCAGCTATGCCATTTACCGCTCCTGCCAGAACAAGGCCGAAGTGGTGGCCGCCGACGAGCACGAACAAGGCGAACGCGCCTTGCTTAATTTGGGCCATACCTTTGGCCATGCCATCGAAAACGCCATGGGCTACGGCGTCTGGCTGCACGGTGAAGCGGTGGCTACCGGTACGGTGATGGCGGCGGATTTGTCGCAACGCATGGGCTGGTTAAACGTAGACCAGGTCACCCGCATCAAAACCATTATGCAAGCCGCCAAGTTGCCCATTACGCCACCGGATTTAGGCGCCAGCGAATACCTGCGGCTGATGCAACTGGATAAAAAAGTCGCCGATGGTCGCATTCGACTCATTTTGCAGCAAGCCATCGGCAAGGCGATAATCACCGCCGATTACGATGCCGACAAACTGCAACAAACCCTGTCGCTGAGCGCATAAGGACACAAGATGACACTGGCTCGTTACGCGGCACACCCCGAACATTCTCGCGGCCGTCGCGTGGCCGAGCCGGAATCGCCCACGCGCAATGTGTTCCAGCGCGACCGCGACCGTATCATCCACTCCACCGCGTTTCGGCGGCTGGAATACAAAACCCAGGTATTTGTGAATCACGAAGGCGATCTGTTCCGCACCCGCCTCACCCACAGCATCGAAGTCGCGCAACTGACCCGCGGCATTGCCCGCACGCTGGGCCTGCACGAAGACCTGGCCGAAGCCATCGCTCTCGCGCACGACCTCGGCCACACGCCGTTTGGCCATGCCGGACAAGATGCACTTAACCACTGCATGAAAGACTATGGCGGCTTTGAGCACAACCTGCAATCGCTGCGCGTGGTCGATGTGCTGGAAAACCGCTACGCCAGTTTTGATGGCCTCAACCTGACCTTTGAAGTACGTGAAGGCATCCTCAAACACTGCTCGCGCAAAAATGCCGAGCAACTGGGCGATGTCGGTGAGCGTTTTCTGCGCAAGCAATCCCCCAGCCTCGAAGCACAAGTTACCAACTTTGCCGACGAAATTGCCTACAACAACCACGACGTCGACGACGGCCTGCGCTCTGGCCTGATTACCATCCAGCAACTGTCCGCCATACAACTGTTTGCCGAAAATATGGCAGAGGTGAAAGCGCACTATGGCGCCATTGAAGAAAAGCGACTGGTGCACGAAACCATACGCCGCATGATTAATGTGCTGGTGGTGGATTTATGCCAGCACAGCCAGCAAGCGATTGCCGCCTTGAGCCCTGCCAGCATTGAAGCGATACGCCAGGCCCCGGCCTATCTGGTGGGCTTTAGTCAGGAGACGGAAGCGAAAAACCTCGAACTCAAACGCTTTTTACGCAAACACTTGTATCAGCATTACAAAGTGAATCGCATGAGCGCTAAAGCCAGCCGTATCATTGAGGAATTGTTTGCCGCGTTTATGAATAACCCGGCCTTGTTGCCGGATGAGCACCAGCATGCGGCCAAGCAAGATCAGGCGCGGGCAGTGGCGGATTATATTGCCGGTATGACGGACCGCTATGCCATACGTGAGCATAATCGTTTGTTGGCGGTGGAAGAGAGCTGGTAGAAAGTTTAGGCGGGAGCTG
>CAYYBN010000238.1:0-1906 GCA_964470225.1 uncultured Methylotenera sp.
AGACTGTAAACTAGAACGCCCCACGCGGACAGGTCGAGACATGGCTTAAAGTATAAGCAACTTTAATTGGTTATGCTACATAGCTAGACCCGACCCCAAAGTTACGCAAAACCACCAATCAAATTGGGTTTGATTTGTATGGTAGACCGACCAAAATCAGCGGTATTTTTTAACCACCAATTGACCATATCAATAATTTGTAACCTAGCAGCCCCAGACACCGTCAAGTCTAAATCAGCACTTGCAAAATCTGACACGCCTTCAGAGCCTGTCATAGTGACATATGTTTTACCCGCATATTCACCAGCAACCCCCCTCCAAACAGTCGCATCAAAACCAGAGCCGATTAATGGAATGTCAGAAGTATCGATATGCGTGACTGCTTCGAAGTTAGTTCCAATGAAGTTGGCGAGCGTGGGGGTCATGCGGGTGTTTAATAAATTTATTAAATCCCCTTTGTTATAGCCGTTTGGCGTATCACTCTTTAGTGCGTAAGTTGCATCAGCTAAAAGGGCATTAATATAAGCCTCATGAATCATTGCCATAATTACTCTCCTTAATTTCTATCAATAATGCCTATCAGCATCTTTAATACTCAAATTTTGAAAAAGATATCCGCCTTTATCACCACTGCAATTTCCGTCGAATAGAACAGGAGTATCTACACTATTAAAATTTATCCAGCGTCTGAGCCAACCGCCGTCCGATTGAAGCCTAAAGTAGCTAATCAACTCTTCGTTTGTAGAATGGTCAACAAATGTAAGGATGGTTTTACGTGTCGGTAATATAGTATTTTTATAATATAAATCTTTAGCAGATTTACAATGTACAGTCTTACCCCGTACCCTTGCCTCATCATAAACGGCCACTGCCTCAGCTTTACACAATGCCCTAAACTGAAATCCGCCAATAATCTCATCGGCCACTGGCGCGACTAAAATCAACGCGAACAAGAAAACTTGCACTAATTTTTTGATTGCGTTGGAATGGATTTTTTGGGTAAAGAATGTACTTAGGCTTTTCGCTATAAAAAACCAAGCTACTAACACTGCAATTAAAATTAACCCAGTCATGCTGCTAACCTCCAAACATGGTCATTGCTTATTTCAGGACTACCAAAATCCATTGGCTGTTGGAGCTCAATGCTTCGGATAACATCTTGGATTGCTTTATTCACCCAACTCAACATCGCCGCACGGTCTGCAAGCCAACTATCTGAAAAAGACTGTGCGTTATTTACCGATGTTCTGTCTGCTTGCCATTGAGCACTGAGCGTTACGTGCGTTTTTTTAAGGATGGTTTCAGTCGCTGAGTCGCTAGTTTTAATGGCAAATGGGGTGAGGTAGTAAAGACTTATAAACGCACCAAAATCATCACGTGCGGCGCTTCCATTTGTTGGTGCTGCAACGATGCTGACTTTGCCAATGAGGGATTTGAAGGTGGTGTTGTCGATTAGCGTTTTGATATTTGCGTAATAGTCTGTTCGCGGCTCGGGGTCATCATCACCAGTAATTAATGTAGCCTTTGGCGTACCTCCCAAAATAACTTGCCTTAAGGCATCAAGCGTTTTTTCAAGAGAGTTAATTGAAATGTTACTTGCTTGCTCAAAGAACTTTTTAGTTTGAGTATCAGTAAGTGTGGGACTAAGTGTTTTAAGCAAATCATACGTAGCAAGCGAATCAGTAAGCTTTACAATCGAGTGATTCCCCATACCTCCAGTATCTTCAATGAATATAGCTTGCGGGTTGCCATTTACCTCACCCAATAAAGAGGTCAACTCAATACCAGCCTCACCAAAAATAGCCACATGCTTTGATAACACGCCACTTGATGTTGTAACAGTTCCTGAGGTAAACCAATTGATAATTTCATTGACTTCATAACCGTATCTATCTTCAAACCATTC
>CAYYBN010000238.1:1916-3519 GCA_964470225.1 uncultured Methylotenera sp.
ATCATAACTGAGGATGTCACCTACGGTTCGACTTGCATCTAAATTAGCAACCATCTCAGCGAGCAGTACAGCTACATGACCACCTAAACTGTGGCCTGTAAAGTTTACAGTTGCGCCCAAAGGTATACCTTCAGAGCCCATGCTTGCATCATTGCTCAAGACAGAAGCTAATGTAGCTGTCATCGACTGAACGCGCTCATTAAATGTCCAACTCGATAACCATGTGGATGTTGTGTAAGCAACTGGAGCCAGCGCTAACAGACCTGTAAATGCATATGCTGCACCAGTGCCAGCGGCTTTCAATTTATCATCCGCAGTTACCATTAGAGTAGCCATAGCCGTCAACTCTTGTGGGGTATAACTTGCATAGGCCCCAGTTACAGTAGCCATTTTGTAATAACGGTAACCATCAATTAATTGGTTTACAGCCTTTCCTTCAAGGACAACACCCAGACCATCAGCCGCCGCCAAGTCAATAAAAGACTGAATGTAATTACCATCCTCAGGTGGTTCAGTGCCACGCACAGCGAATGTATAACTCCCATCCGCATTACTTTTAAATATCGTGGCAGAGAAGCCACTGTCAGTATTGGCTTGATGATTTAAAAATTGATAGCCTGTGTTGCTGGCGACAAAGGTGTTGATTTGCTCCTGAGCGAGGATTTTGGCATCGTTTATTGAAGGCTTCTTCTTTAGCCTTAAGTCAAAGTCAACATCATATGCATTTAACCCCCGAAAATCCAAGTAAGAAGCTTGCGACATCCATGCATAATCACGCTTTTGTGTTGTTGAGTAATCCATTATTTATCTCCAGCTTTTAAAGTTAACAATAATTCTCTTGGAAGCAATTTATGTCTCTCGCAACCCACAGAGCTTGACCCCGCGTCTGCAAAACTGCCTAAAAAACGTTTTGCCCAGCCGCCTCTATAGAAATACTCCCTGTCTCTTGCTACAACTTCGCCTTCTGGGTAGGTTTCAACGACTGAGTCTTGATACCCGTAAAAACTATCTAACTGCACAGCATTGCCAAGATACGCTTTGTATTGGCTTATGGCTTTTACGACTTCTTCATATACTAATTCGCCGTTTTGCATGGATACACGATTAAATCCGCCTTTACGAACTTCAGATTCTGAGAATTTAAATAGCCCATTCTTTACTGCTGTTTCGTCAGGTCTAAATTGACGCATATACCCCTCAATATTATGTGGCTGCTTATAAACTCTTAACCCACCATCCGCTTTGCACATCTGATTGAGCTTTATGCGCCCATAAATCGCATCTGCCGATGGAATCAACACAACAGCCAATAGCACCAAAGCCTTATAATTCAAGGTCGGCGTGAATACAACAAGCGCTAAAGAAGCTAATAGATAAACAAAAATCACCAGCAAAAATCCCAATCCACCCATTTCAAAGCCTTTCATATCAGCATTTTGATGTTTAAAGTACCGTCGTTGTTAACGATCAAGTGTTGGTGCATTTTATTGATCTACAGAAAGCACCTCATCCACCCACAAACTCTTAGGCAACTGATGCGTAATAAACACAATAGTCACCTTGCCATTAAGCTTATTCACCGTTTGCGCAAATTGCTCTGCGG
>CAYYBN010000239.1:0-3508 GCA_964470225.1 uncultured Methylotenera sp.
GATTCGTTTGTTGCAGGCGGCCATCAAGCAGCGTGAGGTGGACGAGCGCATTGAGCTGGACGACGCGGCTGTGGTGGCTGTGGTAGAGAAAATGCTCAAACAACGCCGCGATTCGATTGCTGCCTTTGAGGGCGCCAACCGCATGGACTTGGCTGATCAGGAGAAATTTGAAGTCACTGTGTTGCACGCCTATTTGCCAGCACAACTTGACGAGGCCGAAATCAACGCCATCATTGCCAAGGTGATTGCCGACACCGGTGCTGCCGGTGCCAAAGACATGGGCAAAGTGGTGGGTGCGGTCAAGCCGCTGGTGGCAGGCAAAGCGGATATGGCCAAAGTGTCCGGGTTGATTAAAGCGGCGCTTGCTTAAACCTTCGTTTGCTTAAACCATCGATTGCCCAAACCATCGATTGCCTAAACCATCGCATAACATGACAGGGCACCACGGCGCCCTGTGTTAGTTAAGGTCTGTCGGATATCTCAGGCCTGTTGTTTTTTTGGGCTATCGGCGATACTGGCGGCTATGATTCCAGAAAGTTTTATTCAAGAACTGCTCAACCGCGTTGACATCGTCGAGGTGGTGGATAAAGCTGTGCCCTTAAAAAAAGCCGGTGCCAATTATTCGGCCTGCTGTCCGTTTCATAACGAAAAATCCCCCAGTTTTACCGTCAGCCCAAGCAAGCAGTTTTACCACTGTTTTGGCTGTGGTGCGCATGGCTCGGCCATCAGTTTTCTCATGGAGTACAACGGCCTGAGTTTTATCGAGGCGATTCATGAGCTGGCCAAACAGGTTGGCATGATTGTGCCGCAAGAAAAACGGGATCCCAACGCACCGCCCACCGCCTCTAAAGCCGAGATACTGGGCTTACAAGAAACCTTGCAACGAGCTGCTGCCTTCTACAAAGCCGAGCTAAAAAAATCGCCGCGCGCCATTGAATACCTGAAAGGCCGGGGCCTCAGTGGGCAAATTGCCGCCAAGTTTCAGATAGGCTATGCGCCAGCAGGTTGGCAAAACCTGCAAGCGGTGTTTGCTCACTATGAAGCCGAAGCACTGGAAACCGCTGGGCTGGTGGTGCAAAACGAGCAGGGCCGGCGTTACGATCGCTTTCGTGACCGCATCATGTTTCCCATACACAATCAAAAAGGCGAAGTGATTGGTTTTGGTGGTCGCGTCATCAACCCGGAAGACAGCCCCAAATATTACAACTCGCCGGAAACGCCGCTGTTTCAAAAAGGCCATGAACTGTACGGCCTGTTTCTGGCACGACGCGCCATCCGCGATGCAGGCCGTGTGCTGGTGGTAGAAGGCTATATGGATGTAGTGGCATTGGCACAATACGACATCGACTACGCCGTGGCCGCGCTAGGTACCGCCACCACGCCGTTTCACATCGCCAAGCTGATGCGACAAACCGATGACATCGTGTTTAGCTTTGATGGCGACAATGCTGGCCGCACGGCCGCCTGGCGAGCAGCGATGAATGCTTTGCCGGCGATTAAAGATGGCCTCAAGCTGCGTTTTCTGTTTTTGCCCGCCGAGCATGACCCGGACAGTTACATCCGCGCCCATGGCAAAGCAGCCTTCGAGCAACAAATGGCCAACGCCATGCCGCTGTCGCAATACATTATTCAGCATCTCAGTGCTGACAATCAACTCGCCTCGCAAGAAGACAAAGTACAGTTTTTGAACGACGCCGAGCCCATACTCAAACAATTACAAGCGCCACGCTATGCCATGCTGCTGCGCAAAAAGATTGCTGAAATGACAGGCCTCGCCGAGGGTGAAATGCAGCGCATGCTCAAATTACCTGATCCGGTTAAAGCCAAGCAAAAAGCGCTGCGGCAGCAGACACGTACACCCTTGTCATTGCATGTACGGCTGGCATTGATTCTGCTCATGCAGCCGCAGCGCGCGACCTCCGAGCTGATGGCACAAGTGCAGGGCGAGCGCGATGAAGTGCACATGTTGCGCTTGGTAATTCGAGCCGCATTGGCGCAACCACATGCACGCCCGGTGGTATTGCTGCAAATGGTCAGCCCGCACATCAGCGAGCCCTTGCGCAACCAGCTGCAACGTGAATTGTCGTTATTGGACGAAAGTCTGGACTATGCGCTTGAATTTACAGGGGCATATGCCCAACTAACAGATATGGCTCACCAGCAGCGCGACGCCCAACTACTGAGTCAGCTGACTGAAAAACCCTTTGCCATGCTCAGTGAAGAAGAGCGGCAAGCGCTCAAGCAGTTAACTGTGAAACGTCCGCATCCATCGTAATTTTTAAAAAGCCGGGCAATTGGCTTAAAAAACCAGTCTAAATCAGGTAAAATATAGGGTTTCGTTATTTGCTCTACACAATATTTGCTGCACGTGTGATTGCAAAATTCAGGCAATTTCGTGCAGTAAAACATTCAATTCAAAGGTGGAACCGGCCATGGCCAGACCAAAAGCAGATAAAAGTTTAGATAAAGAACTCGGTATCAATGAAGTCGAAGCTCCGAAAGACCCCGCGACACAGATTCTCGATGCCGAGGCGCGTCGCACCCGTCTGAAATCGCTAATTGTACTTGGCAAAGAGCGCGGTTACCTGACCTACGCTGAAATCAACGACCATTTGCCAGACGATGTACAAGACTCCGAGCAAATCGAGAGCATCATCGGCATGATCAACGACATGGGCATACAGGTGTATGAAGAAGCGCCCGATGCCGAGGTGCTGCTGATGTCTGACGTGCCGCCGCCTGTCACCGACGACGATGCCGCAGAAGAAGCCGAGCAAGCCCTGGCCACAGTCGATTCCGAATTTGGACGTACCACCGACCCGGTGCGTATGTACATGCGCGAAATGGGCACGGTAGACCTGCTCACCCGCGAAGGCGAAATTGAAATTGCCAAGCGCATTGAAGACGGCCTCAAACACATGGTGCAAGCCATTGCCGCCTGTCCAACCACCATTGCCCAATTGCTGGACATGGTCGACAAAGTCGAGAAAGACGAACTCAGTGTCGACGAACTGGTGGATGGCCTGATTGACAGTGACCTCGGTTTGGATGATGCCCTGGCTGCTGACGATGCCGCTGAAGACGAGCCAGTTGCCGAAGACGAAGAAGATGAGGATGATGACGGCGCTAAAGCCTCTGCGCTTTCCGCCGAAGCGTTGGCCCGCCTCAAAGAAGAAGTGTTGCGGCGCTTTGCCCTCATTCGTGCCGCCAACGCCAAAATGAACGACATTCGCCTGAACCAGGGCACGCAAGATAACCAATACAAAACCCTGCACCAGCAAGTGCTGGATGAACTCACCGCGTTCCGCTTCTCGGCCAAGCAGGTTGAAGCCCTGTGTGACCAGGTGCGCGCCATGGTTGAAGAAGTGCGCAGTCACGAGCGCAAAATCATGGAGTTCTGTGTCGAAAAAGCCGGTATGCCGCGTCAGCACTTTATCAAGAGCTTTGTCGGTAACGAAATTAACCTAAACTGGCTAGAAAACGAGCTGGCTGCCAAACCCGCGTTTGG
>CAYYBN010000240.1:0-3500 GCA_964470225.1 uncultured Methylotenera sp.
GGAGGCAAAGGCCGAATGTGGCCGCAGTTCAAGGTGATGACAAACGGTCACTGCATGGCTGTTGCAATAGGCTTGCCAATCCGGCATATCGGTCCAGTCACAAACAAACACAAAATCCAGTCCGGCGCTGGTCGAAGCCTGGTGATCAAAACGGCTATCACCAATAAACAGCGCTGGAAACTGTATCGTGCTATCGGCAATCATGCGCGCCAGATGCTCGTTCTTTTTGGTGGGGCCGCCGTAAATGCCCAGTTCAAACAAGCCATCCAGACCTCGGCGCGGAAAAATCTCCCTGAGTTCAGCCTGATCACCGCCCGACATCAGCATCCACTTTGCGTGGGTAGTTGCCGCTTTCAGGTCGTACAGTGCCGGGGCCACTTCACATTGCATCAGCGTTTCGTCGAGAATCACGGTAAAAGTATCCATAAAGGCCTGAAACAAGGTGTCGGTTAGCGGCTGCTGGATAATCTCGGTGATGTAGTAGCGGATTTTGTCATTGCGCGGAATACTGCCAAGCTTGATGTGGTAATCGACAAAGGCCTGCGCCTGTGCATCCGTACCACCCATACGCTTGGCCGTGTTGTAATAGGCATCAATCTTGGTCTGATTGCTGTTCAACACCACACCATCGCAATCGAGCACGATGGTTTTGTAATCTGACAACGGATGATGTTTGGTCATGCGGGTATTCTTGTCATATCAAGGCAATAAAAAAGTGAAGGCAATAAAAAAGGCTTGTATCACTACAAGCCTTTATTATAACGGATTCCGCTTATTTGGCTGCGACGATGGCCGAAGCCTCTTTTGCCAGCTTGGTGATATGCGCCCAATCCTTGTTGGCCACAGCATCAGCCGGGGTCAACCAGGTACCGCCACACACCACCACATTCGGCAGGGCGAGGAAATTAGGCGCGCTTTCAACACTGACGCCACCGGTCGGGCAGAACTTCACATCGGCAAATGGACCAGCAAAGCCTTTGAGCAGGTTTATGCCACCCACCGCCACGGCCGGGAACAGCTTGAGGAAGTAGTAATCATCCGCGTTAGCCATCATAATTTCAGACCCGGTAGACACGCCTGGCAGCAATGGCAAACCGATTTTGCGGGCAAACTGACCAAGCTCGCTGGTGTAGCCCGGGCTGACAGCAAATTTGCAACCCACATCCTTGGAGGCTTGTGCATCCTTCAGATTACGCACCGTACCGGAACCCAGAATTGCATCCGGCACATGCTTGGCAATTTGCTCCATGGCTTGCAGGGCAACTGGAGAACGCAGCGTCACTTCCAGCACCTTGATGCCGCCTTCGAGCAAGGCTTCTGCCATGGGCACGGCATCTTCCACTTTGTTGATGACAATAACCGGAATCACCGGGCCATGATTAGCTAACTCTAATGTACTCATGTTATGAATATTGACCTAAATAAATAAAAAATTTGTTTTTTAATCGTTTGCTTCATGTAAATGAAGATTGCCAAGCAAGACTAGGCGCAGGCGCGCAGACAGTACGAATAGTACGGCAAGCGAACTGCAACGACGTATTGCGACGCAATGTTCATTTACAACCAGGTGACAGCGCCCTCTTCGGCAGACAGCACATTTCTACGCATGCCGCCAAACAGTTCGCGGCCCAAACCATGCGCATTGTGGTGACGCTTGGCATCTGACAATTCTTCAGGCTCACGCTCTGCCCAAGTATCTTCATCGACCAGTACGTTGAGCTGCCCTACGGTACCGTTCAAACGAATGATGTCGCCATTGCGGATTTTGGCAATCGGGCCGCCAGCGCTGGCTTCGGGGCTCAGGTGTATGGCTGCCGGAATTTTGCCAGAGGCGCCACTCATGCGGCCATCAGTAACGATGGCCACACGGAAACCTTTATTTTGCAACACAGCCAATGGCGGAGTCAGTTTATGCAGCTCGGGCATACCATTGGCTTTAGGCCCTTGAAAACGCACTACGGCGATAAAGTCTTTTTCCAGCTCACCCCGGTCAAACGCGGCCAGTAATTCTTCCTGCGCATCAAAAACAATCGCTGGCGCCTCGATGATGTGACGGTCTTCCGGTACGGCAGAAATTTTGATGACACTACGACCCAGATTGCCTTTGAGTAAGCGCAAACCGCCTGACTCATTAAATGGATGGGCTGCAGTCCGCACGATGGTTTCGTCACCACTTTCGGCTGGATAATCTGTCCAGACCAAGGTATCGCCTTCTTTTTTCGGCTGTTTACCATAATCCCGCATACTGCCACCCGTGACCGTGTAAACATCCGGGTACATATAACCGCCTTCAATCAGTTCTCGGATAACAAAGCCTGGTCCACCAGCAGCTTGAAATTCGTTGACATCAGCTTTGCCATTTGGATAAACGCTGGCCAACAGCGGCGTCGCACGGGCCAAATAATGGAAGTCTGTCCAGTCAATGATAATGCCCGCCGCGCGTGCCACCGCCACCCAATGGATCAAATGGTTGGTAGATCCGCCAGTGGCCAGTAAGGCCACCATGGCGTTGACAATGACATGCTCGTCGACCAAACGGCCAATCGGCACAAAATGGTCTTTTTTGGCGTTTTGTAATACCAACCTGACCGCAGCTCGGGTCATGTCTTCGCGCATACCATCATGCGGGTGAATAAATGCCGCGCCTGGCACGTGCAAGCCCATGGCTTCCAGCAGCATCTGGTTACTGTTGGCGGTGCCGTAAAAGGTACAGGTGCCTGCACCGTGGTAAGCAGCAGATTCACTGGCCAGCAGTTCTTCTCGGCCGACCAACCCTTGCGCATACTGCTCACGCACTTTGGATTTGGAAGTGTTATCAATGCCGGTACTCATGGGGCCAGCAGGCACGAACACACAAGGCAGATGGCCAAAATGCAGCGCGCCGATTAATAAACCGGGCACAATCTTGTCACAGACACCCAGCAACAACGAGGCATCGAACACGTCATGCGACAAGGCGACTGCGGTACTCATGGCAATGGTATCGCGGCTGAACAGACTGAGCTCCATGCCCGGTTCACCCTGGGTAATGCCATCACACATGGCGGGCACACCACCGGCTACTTGCACGGTGGCACCGTGCTTGCGGGCTTCATCGCGAATAATGTCCGGGTAATTCACATACGGCTGGTGTGCAGACAACATTTCGTTGTAAGCAGTGACGATGCCGATATGGGTTGGTTTTTCAGCGTAGATTTTAAACTTGTCATTGCTGGGCATGGCAGCAAATGCATGCGCCACGTTGGCACAGCCTAAACGGTCAGGCCCTTTGTCACGATTCAGGTACTCGTCAATCCGGTGCAAATAAGCGGCACGGGTGGGACGACTACGTTCAATAATGCGTTCGGTGACTTCGATATGAGATTGTTTCATTAATGAGGACTCAAGTATGTAAATGATGTATGCGGATGAATGGTTTGCAACCTGCCCCTAGCAACAAGATGTTGACTAAAGTACCACTTACAATGCAAGTACCAGGCCACGCTGGAAGCTCTCATAGG
>CAYYBN010000241.1:0-3462 GCA_964470225.1 uncultured Methylotenera sp.
TTTCGGCGGGTGCAGGATGCGGTTGGCTTTGACCGGACGTGCACCTTTCACTGCTTCGTGGAACAGTGCCGGGTCATTTTCGTCGGGGTCGGTGATGTCGTGTGACATGGTGGCATTTTAAAAGAAAAAAGCGCACCGGGGTGCGCTTTTGACGTTGGCTCCAATTACTCCAGACTGGTCAGATAGCGCTCGGCATCCAGTGCGGCCATACAACCGGTCCCGGCACTGGTGACAGCCTGACGGTAAATATGGTCTTGTACATCACCCGCGGCAAACACACCGGGGATGCTGGTGGCAGTAAAGTTACCCTGACGGCCAGCGTGGGTGACAATATAGCCGCCTTCCATTTCCAACTGGCCTTCGAAAATTTGCGTATTCGGTTGATGGCCGATGGCGATAAACACGCCTTTCAGCGCAATGTCCTTGGTGCTGCCGGTATTCACATCTTTGAGGCGCATGCCGGTGACGCCGGTGTTGTCGCCCAGCACTTCATCCAACGTGTGGAAAGTTTCTAGCACCACCTTGCCTTCTTTCACACGGTCCATCAGCTTGTCAACCAAAATGGCTTCGGCTTTGAACTTGTCACGGCGGTGTACCAGCGTCACCTTGCTGGCAATATTGGCAAGGTACAAGGCTTCTTCGACGGCGGTATTGCCACCACCCACCACCGCCACTTCCTGATTGCGGTAGAAGAAACCATCGCAAGTGGCACAGGCGGATACACCTCTACCAGCAAAGGCTTCTTCGCTAGGCAGCCCCAGGTATTTGGCCGAGGCACCGGTGGCGATAATCAGCGCATCACAAGTATATTCACCACTGTCGCCCACCAGTCGAATTGGTTTTTCTTTGAGGTGGGTGGTATGGATATGGTCAAAAATCATCTCGGTGTTGAAACGCTCGGCATGCTGCTGAAAACGTGCCATCAGCTCCGGGCCCATGACGCCATTGGCATCGGCAGGCCAGTTGTCCACTTCAGTGGTGGTCATCAGTTGGCCACCTTGCGCCAAGCCGGTGATCAGTACCGGGTTCAAGTTGGCGCGCGCAGCATACACTGCAGCGGTATAACCGGCCGGGCCGGAACCTAAAATGAGTAAACGGGCGTGTTTGGTTGCCATGGTATTTTTCCGTCAGGGGTCAGTACAAAAGGAGATGGGGACAGCGCTGCGAATTAAAAGAGCAGGCTGTCGAAGATGCAATTTATTGTTCCAGCAAACTGCGCAACATCCATGCTGTTTTTTCATGCAGTTGCAGGCGCTGGGTCAGCAAGTCGGCTGTGGCTTCATCCGCAGCCTTTTCTGCAGCCGGGAATACGCTGCGCGCAGTACGGCAGACGGCTTCGTGACCTGCCACCAGCTCACGTATCATATCGTTGGCTTTGGGCACATCGACCGTTTCAGTAATCGAGGTCAGTTTGGAAAACTGGGCATAAGTGCCTGGTGCGTACACCCCCAGCGAACGGATACGCTCGGCCACCAAATCCACCGCTAGCGACAGTTCGGTGTATTGTGTTTCAAACATCAGATGCAAGGTGTTGAACATTGGACCGGTCACGTTCCAGTGGAAATAGTGCGTTTTTAGGTACAAGGTGTAAGTGTCCGCCAGCAGTTTGGACAAGCCTGCTGCGATCTGTTGACGGTCTTCATTGTCGATTCCAATATCCATAAAGTCTCCTTGCGTTTGAATCAGTCTATTTTAGAAGCTAGTATGCCTGTCTGCAATTTGATTTTGTTATAATCAAAACAGTTCATTTGCGTAGAGAAAGTGGTAACGCATTGTTTTTTAATAAAAAAACGGTTTCCAATGCCCGCGTGGAAAAAGTCTCCAGCGAAAAGCAGTTGCGTGACGCCCGCATTGTGCGTGAAGCGTTCTGGATCGTACTGGCCGCGCTAGGTGTATTTCTGGCGGTAGTGCTAGGCAGCTATCACCACGAAGATCCCGGCTGGACGCATGCCATCGAGGAAGGTGAACAGATACACAACGCTGGCGGTATCATTGGCGCATGGCTGTCCGATATTCTGCTTTCATTGTTCGGACTGTCTGCCTGGTGGTGGGTATTTTTGAGTGCAGTCGTGGTATGGCGCCTGTATCAGCAATTGCATCTGGATGCCCCGGAAAAGCAAAGCTGGTGGTTGAATGCCGTGGGCTTTGCGTTGGTGCTGCTGGCCTCCAGTGCGTTGGAAGCAGGTCATTTATTCAGTTTTCCAGCGGCATTTCCGCTCAAGCAAGGGGGCATGATTGGGGGTGGTTTGGACCATACGCTGCGCAATCTGCTTGGCTTTGCCGGTTCAACCCTGTTGTTGCTGGTATTGTTTGCCACTGCCATGAGCGTGTTTATCGGCATGTCATTGCTGCATTTAAGCGAGCGCATTGGTGAACAAGTGATGCGGCTGGGGTACTGGTTATATGAAAGCTATCACGACTGGCAGGACCGGCGTTTGGGCCGTCAGGCCTTGCAGGCACGTGAGGCCTTTGTTGAAACCGAACGCAAACGTACCGAAGACCGCAAGCCGGTGGCGATTGCCTTGCCGGAAGTCGTGGTTGAACCCAGCGAGCGGGTCATGAAGGAAAAGCAGGCTGTGTTGTTTGAGTCCATCAGCGAAGACGGCCTACCCCCGTTACACCTGCTGGATGCCGTAAATAGCATGGTAGCGCTGCAATCTGCCGAGACCTTGGACTTTACCTCACGCCTGATTGAACGCAAGCTGATGGACTTTGGCATCGAGGTGAAGGTGGTGGTGGCACAGCCAGGGCCAGTGATTACCCGCTACGAACTGGAACCCGCGCCCGGTGTCAAGGGCAGTCAAATCAGTAACTTAGCGAAGGACTTGGCACGCGCCTTGTCTGTGGTCAGCGTCAGGGTGGTAGAGACCATACCAGGTAAAAGTTATATGGGGTTGGAGATTCCCAACCCGAAACGTCAGATTGTATCGTTGTCTGAAATCATGGGCAGCCAGGCCTATGCCGACTTGAATTCGCCGCTGGCCATTGCTATGGGTAAGGATATTGCCGGCAAACCGGTGGTGGCCGATCTGGCCAAAATGCCGCATGTACTGGTGGCTGGCACCACTGGTTCAGGCAAGTCGGTGGCGATTAATGCGCTGATACTCAGCCTACTGTACAAAGCGGAAGCCAGCCGTGTACGCATGATACTGATAGATCCGAAAATGCTGGAATTGTCGGTATACGAAGGCATCCCGCATCTGCTGGCGCCAGTGGTAACTGATATGCGGCAGGCGGCCAATGCCCTCAATTGGTGTGTGGCCGAGATGGAGCGGCGCTACAAGTTGATGTCCACGCTGGGGGTGCGTAATCTGGCAGGCTATAACCAGAAAATTGCCGAGGCGAAAAAGCAGGGTACCAGCATTCCACATCCATTTAGCCTGACTCCGGATGACCCCGAACCTTTGCAAGAAATGCCGCTGATTGTGGTGGTGATTGATGAGTTAGCCGATTTGATGATGG
>CAYYBN010000242.1:0-3423 GCA_964470225.1 uncultured Methylotenera sp.
ATGCATGCCATTTTTGCGACAAAACCCCGCTTATGGTTGTCGTCGGAGGCCATGGTGCGATGTTCAGACAGTCAAGGGGCGGGGTTCATCATGGTCCGATGCAATTGCTCAATCTCGGCCAGCACTGCATCACTCAATTGCACAGTATAGGCTGCAATGTTGGCCTGCAACTGTGCCATGGAAGTGGCGCCTATCACCGTGGTGCTGACAAACCAGCGATGATAGACAAACGCCAGCGCCAGTTGGGTAGGTGTCAGGCCATGGGCGCGGGCCAGCGCTGCATAGGCCTTGGCTGCGGCTGGCACGCCTGGCTTTTTATAGCGCTGCGCATAGCCTAAAAACAGTGTCACACGCCCGGGTGTTTCAGGATTGTCCACGTATTTTCCAGTCAAATGGCCAAAGGCCAACGGGGAATAGGCCGCCAGACCGATGCCTTCCCGGTATAGCACTTCGGTCATACCAAACTCCATACCACGGTTCATCAGGTTGTAGCAGTTTTGTACCACCGCCACCCTGGGCAGGCCATGCTGTCGCGCCAGTTGCAGAAACTGCATTAACCCCCATGGTTGCTCGTTACTCAGTCCAATGGCGCGCACCTTGCCTTCTTTGACCAGTTCATCCAGCACTTCAAGCTGGGTCAGTATGGGGACCCAGGCACACTGCTGGCCTGTCGCGTCTCGTTCAGCCGTCGGGTCAAACTGGTACTGGCCAAACATTGGTACATTGCGCTCAGGCCAGTGCAGGTATAACACATCCAGATAGTCAGTTTGCAACCGCTGTAGGCTGTCATGTACAGCCTGGCGGATATTCGCCCGGTCCAGACCAGTGGGACCACCCCGGATCCAGTGCATGCCACGGCGCGGGCCAGCCACCTTGCTAGCCAGAATAAACCGCTGACGCGACTGCGTCTTGATCCAGTGTCCAAGTATGGTTTCAGTGCGGGTAACAGTTTCGGCGCGGGGGGGCACCGGATACATTTCGGCAGTGTCAATAAAGTTGATGCCCTGCGCCAGCGCATAATCCAACTGATGATTGGCATCAGCCTGCGTGTTTTGGTCACCATAGGTCATGGTGCCCAAAGTGACTTTAGAAACCAGTAAGTCACTGTCCCCTAAGCGGGTATATTCCATTTGTTTTTACCTGTCTTTCTTTTTTGTTTCGTTGCGCATAATGCCTTGGTGGTATGCACACCATCTTGCATAGAGTAATGCTCAGGCTAAAAGTGCCTTCTGTAAACCTCCTGCGGCAGTGGCCAAAAAAAACCCGCTTATCAGCGGGTTTTA
Organism: uncultured Methylotenera sp.; assembly: GCA_964470225.1. Classification (GTDB taxonomy): domain Bacteria; phylum Pseudomonadota; class Gammaproteobacteria; order Burkholderiales; family Methylophilaceae; genus Methylophilus. The sequence goes on from CAYYBN010000242.1 coordinate 1,284, forward strand.
GAAGCCAAGCAATACCACTTTAGTAGCGAAGCGCATATGGCGACAAATAAGGACTCAGCGGAATTTCCGCCTTTGCCGTTATCGGATACATGTTATAGCGTAAATAAACGCCGCCGTTCCATTCTCTGAAGTCACCAGCATTATTCACACCAATTAAACCACCTAGCGAAAAATTTTGGTTGAGTTTGTATTCAGCTTGGGAGTTTATACCATAATTGATATTACTTTTGCTCTGGCCTTCATACACCCCCAGATTATTACCCGTCTGGCTGTTATTGCTCAGGGCGGTAACCGCCAACTTTTGTCTGGCGGCATCCCCAGGGAAATAGTCCGCATTGTCCTCGCTGAAAGATTGTAGCCCCACTTGGGCGCCCAGCAAGAAGCTCAGGCGTTCACTGCGCTTGGCATAGGTCACCGGAAAAGTCAGCGCCAGATAACTTTGCGGGCTAAAATAACCGCCATGACCATAGGTGAAGTAACGCAGGTTTTTATCAAAGAATATACCTCCTAAATTCACGCCAGCGGTCAATTTGCTATCTGGCAAATCGACCACGCGCACATATACACCACCGCCTACCGAGTAGCGGGTATTTTTCTCAACATTTTCACCGGACAAGGTATGGTATGAGCCATAGCCATAAAGACCATAATCACTCTCGTCCATGCCAATTTGCCCACGCACACCTGTGGCAACCACCCCGCCCCATTGTTCGCCAGTACGCGGATCTTTGGTACCAGCATACGACAAAACGCTATCTGTGACCGGCGCCCGATTGACATCGACGCTATATGAAACCGGCGTAAGTGTTTCCAGATTACCCGTCACTTTGACATTACCGACCACATTGGTTTGTTCAAAACCAATTGGAGTGGAACCTATGTTAGCTTCCACCTGACTGCCACGGTAGCCAACCATGACGCCAACACCATTGGCATCTTGAGAGCCGGGTACAATCACCGGGGTTGTTTTGGTACCACTTACGGCAGGTCCACCGCCAAAACGGCTGTTCGCATCAAAGGTGCTCTGGATGTTGTCCGCACTGAGTGCTACCGGCGTGATTTTGGCCACCAGTTTACCATCGCCCAGCGGCATGGCCGCCTCTATCGGTGTCTGCACTTCACTAAGTTGGCTGGTACCTGGCTCACCGTTACGGTTACGCACCAGCACGCCTGCTTTCAATTCCAGATTATCCTCGTTCATCATTTGCGACAGTTCATTTTGTGTACGTTGCGCATCTGACATCGAGCTACCGTTGGCCGGTGACATCGCCGTCATCGCTTGATGCCCCGGGCGTGCAGGTGGATATGCTTGAGCAAACGGCTGAGCATAGGGTTGTGGATATGCTGTGGTAGGTGCTGCATAGCCCTGAGGCGAGAAACCGGCTTGATCTGGTTGAACTGGATAGGGCGCAGTAACGGGTACAGTCGGTGCATAGCCGAGTGGCGAAATGGCGGTGTTGGCTGATGCTGTAGTGACTGGTTGGTAAACCTCTCCGTTTAAACTGCTTGATGGACTCAGCGACCTCTGCGTTGCATAGGCTGCTTGTGGTGCCATTTGCCTCGTATAGGAACGTTTACTGGTAGGAGGTGATACTTTGCGTTTTGTCGCATAACGGCGAACTTTATTTTTACCCATATAAGTCGGCGTAGAACCATAGACGGGAGCAACATTGGTGTGAGCACCCGCCATGGTCGTACTGGAATAACTACTACGCTGCGAATATCCGTTGGCATTCCCAGCCGAGGGGGGTGTATTTGTTAACATCAAGCCAGGCTGTATGGGTGCAGGCTCTTGTCGTAGTGTTGCTGGGCTCACAGGCGTTGGATTTGCAGACATGGGAAATACTTGCGGAGCTGATGGTTGTAGATCAGGTGGCTGCGAATATATTGTTTGTGAATATGGTTGTATTAACGGCATCGGCTGCGCCTGTGGCGCATAAGGCTGCATAATTACTGGTTGAAACTGCCCAGTTGCTGCCTGAAATTGACCAGGTACAGTGCTGTTCCAGTTGGCTGGCATGGCTGTGGTAGCAGTCGGCAGTGCTCTGCGTTGGTTCGGCACCCCAATAAACGGATTACCCGACTGCGTTATCGGTACCGTAGTGCTGGCAAAGCGCGCGGTTTTTTGTACTTGCTGGGC
>CAYYBN010000243.1:0-3414 GCA_964470225.1 uncultured Methylotenera sp.
CCCTGCTAGGCACCTCGTTTATTCCAGAACTGAAAGAGGGCTCTGTGGTGCCGGGGATCAACCGAGTACCCAACATCTCGCTTGAAGAGTCGATCAAGATGGAAAATGACGCCATGAAGCTGATTATGGAAAAAGTACCTGGCGTCAAATCTGCGGTCTCTGGTTTGGGGCGTGGTGAAAGCCCTGCAGACCCGCAGGCACAAAACGAATCAACACCAATTATTTCTCTAAAACCACGTGACCAGTGGCCCAAGGGCTGGACTCAAGACACCATTGCCGAAAAAATGCGTGAAGTACTGAGCGCCTCTTTGCCCGGTGTACAAATCATCATGGCACAACCAATTTCTGATCGGGTGGATGAGTTGTTAACCGGCGTGCGTGCCGATGTGGCAGTGAAGATTTTCGGTGAGGATCTGGATACCTTGAAACAAAAGGCCGATGAAATTGCCAAGATTGCTGGCAGTGTTCAAGGTGCAACTGAAATCAAGGTGGAGAAGGTCTCTGGCCAGCAATACCTGAATGTCACCATTAACCGTCAGGCGATTGCCCGTCACGGGATTAACGCCTCTGACGTGCACGATGTGATTGAAATGGCGGTGGGGGGCAAAATTGCCACAGAAATCTACGAGGGTCAGCGCCGTTTCTCGGCGGCAGTACGTTATCCGGAATCTTTCAGAAACAACGAAGAAGCGATCCGTAACCTGATGCTGACCTCCCCCAACGGTTCACGTGTGGCATTGGAAGATTTGGCGACCATCGAAGTCAGGGACGGTCCAGCACAAATCAGTCGCGAACTGGCAAAACGACGTATTGTGGTCGGGGTCAACGTGAAGGACCGTGACTTGGGTGGCTTTGTTGCTGAATTGCAAAAAGTGCTGGATGCCCGTATGCAGTTGCCCGATGGTTATTATTTGGAATATGGCGGCCAGTTTCAGAACATGCAGCGTGCCATGGGTCATTTGATGATTATCATCCCCGTCACCATTGCTGCCATTTTCTTTTTGCTGTTCTTGTTATTCCAGTCGCTGCGGTTTGCCACCATGATTATTCTGGTGCTGCCGTTCGCCTCTATTGGTGGGGTAATTGCTCTGTTCGTCACCGGAGAGTATCTGTCGGTACCGGCTTCTGTAGGCTTTATTGCGCTGTGGGGAATTGCGGTACTGAATGCAGTGGTACTGGTTTCCTACATCCGCACGTTGCGTGAAGAGGGGTTGGAACAACTGGAGGCCATACGCAGGGGCTGCGCACAGCGTTGCCGTCCGGTCATGATGACCGCTACTGTAGCCATGCTGGGTTTGGTCCCGTTCCTATTTGCGACCGGTCCTGGCTCGGAAGTACAGCGACCATTGGCGATTGTGGTGATAGGTGGGCTCATTACCTCTACCCTGCTTACACTTATTGTGGTGCCAACTCTATACCGCAAGTTTGAAGAAAGTCAGATTGAAGCATAATGCCCGGCGCTGAAATCAAAGGAATGATGTGATGAAAGAGATCAAAGCGGTAATACAACCCTCGCGGCTCCCCAAAATACGCTCTGCTTTGCGCAACATCAAAGGGTTCCCTGGCATGACGGTGAGTCGGGTCGAGGGTTGTGGCCATCATCTGAAAAAACCATCGGTTGGAGTTCGAGAAGAACTGACAGACTACAGTCCCAAAGTGTATTTATTTCTGGTAGTGCCAGATGAACTGGTTGAAGGTATTTTGCAAGTGATTGTGGAAGTGGGCCACACCGGGAATATCGGGGATGGAATAGTCTGGGTGACCCCGGTAGAACGCGCAATCAGACTATCTGAACAGATACATGTGCTTGAAGATTAATGTCTGCACGTGGCACAGGAGTCCCAGATTCTCCTAGCCAATTCAAGCACTGGTCAACTATAAGCTGCGCCAGTCGAGGCCTTGAGCCTGATTGGCAACGGCAATCCAGGTAGTTTCACACCCCATGACCTCAGCCAATGCCTGTTGCGCCAGTTGCGGCGTATTGTTGGTTTCGCTCAAATGCGCAGCCACCACATGCCTGAAACGGCCATAATCCAGTTGTGATAACAAACGGGCACTGCTCTGGTTATCCAGATGCCCCAAGCCACCGCCGACTCGTTTTTTCAGGGACTGAGCGTAAGGACCATTACGCAACATATCCAAGTCATGGTTACATTCCAGCATCAGGGCATCGCAGGTATTGAGCATCTGCACGATATGCGGCGTCACACTGCCAACATCGGTCAGCACTCCCAGCGTCTGATCACCATCGCCAAACACAAACTGCGCCGGCTCGCGCGCATCGTGTGGCACCGGGTATGGCCTGACCTCGATACCCTCGATCAAAAATGGCGTGTGTGCATCAATGATTTGGATATTCACAGGCTGCGGAGGCATATAGCGTTCACATCTGCGATACGTACCATAGGTCAACCAAACCGATAAATTGTAGCGTGCCGCTAACTTAAACACCCCTTTAGCATGGTCATCATGCTCATGGGTTACCACGATACCGCTTAATTGTTCAGGATACAGATTTAAACGTGCCAAACGAACAGCCATTTCACGTATGCTAAAACCACAATCAAGCAAAAGCCGGGTTCCCCCGGCTTCAACCAATGTGGCATTACCTGCACTGCCACTACCCAACGAGGCAAAGCGCATGCAGGCTAACTCCAACTAACCATCGAACCCAATACCATTATCGCACCTGTTCATAGAGCAGGGAGATGATGCGATTAGCAGAATTGGATGTATTGCGTCGATTATCCGACGTCAACACATAGACGTCGGAGGTATCATCCGCATTTTCTAGTACCTGAATCTTATACTGACGACTGGCTTTGTCAGTATCAGGCGTGCCTTTCCAAAACTTGAATTTTTCTATCATGCCATAATTAGGGTTTATTTTTTGAATTGCCTGCTGATTGGCCGTTTGTTGTTCGGCCGGCTGCTGAGAGTCTTCTTCATTGCCCCAGAACTTGAGCGTATCCAACAAGCCTTTTTTCTTTTTGATGGGGTCTTCACCATCAGCATCCGCATAGCGAACGAAGTAAATACCATCCGTACGGTTTTTATCTTCAGTAACAAAACCAATCCGGTCCAAAGCCAGACCAACACGACGCCAGGCACGGTCAAATGGCTCATTCATATGCAAGGTAACGCTAAGATCTTTCTCTTTAACTACCATGGCGCGTTCTTCAGGGCTGGCTTTGGCCAACACTTGCTCGGCTTTGTCTGTATCTAGACCCAACTTAACCATCAGACGGCGCAAAAGCTCAGCATCCAAATCTGCATCAAACTCTTGACCGGCATTATTTTTATTTTTTTCAGCATCGGGACGATAGCCTGTCTCAATCCGACCAAGACCGTTATACACCACCACCTTGCCATCATCCGGGGCAGCAGCCACGGTAAGGTGTGTCATGTAAACCT
>CAYYBN010000244.1:0-3414 GCA_964470225.1 uncultured Methylotenera sp.
GCGCCGTTTCATCGCCAAACCGCAACAACCGGTGATCAACGAGTGCCGCACCGGCGCAATCTGGGCGCTGGGCCTGATCCATGAAGGCAAGCCAGTTCCCGAACTGGCCGCGACGCTGGAGGAGCGCCTCAACGACATCGCCAGCATCCCGCCCGAAGACGGCCGCGTCCGCTACGTATGCGCCCTGACCCTGGGGCGAATCCGCGCTCAAAGCGCCGTGCCCAGCCTGCGCAAGTATTTTTCCGGCGAACCGACGACCAGCGACATCAATAACGCCTGCGGCTGGGCCGTCGAACAAATCACCGGCGAAAAAATGCCCGCCCCCCAACCGATCCGCACCGTGCTGCGCGATTGGTTCCTGGTGCCGAATTGAGAACCACGGATACAGAGTCGAGCCACAGATGAAACACAGATTGAACACAGATAAAGACAAAATGCTCAGTAGTTCAGCATTTGATTTCTTATCTGTGTTCGATCTGTGTTTGATCTGTGGCTAGATCGCTTCTGTTTCCGTGGCTAGGCGCGGCGGCGCAGCGCTCGGCCGGGGGTGGCGCCGGTGTGTTTGCCACGATCCAGGACGAGTTGGCCGTTCACGATCACGTATTCGATGCCCACGCTGTATTGAAACGGCTCGGTGTAGGTCGCCTTATCGCTGACCAACTGCGGGTCGAACACGGTCACGTCCGCGGCCATGCCGGGGCGAAGCAAGCCGCGATCGTGCAGGCCCAGCTTTGTGGCGTTGAGCGAGGTCATACGCCGCACGGCGTCCTCCAGCTTCAATAATCCTCGTTCGCGGACATAGACACCGAGAATGCGCGGGAACGTCCCAAAGCTGCGCGGGTGCGGATGGTATATAAAAATCAGCCCTCTTTCGAGGGCTGATTCGTCAGAATTTAACCAGTGAATTACTTGAGGTTGGCGTTGACGTAGTCAATCGCTTGCTGCACGGTGGTGATTTTTTCTGCATCTTCGTCTGGAATTTCGCAATCAAATTCTTCTTCCAGTGCCATCACCAGTTCTACGGTGTCCAGAGAATCTGCACCCAGATCATCTACGAAAGATGAAGTGTTCTTAACGTCAGCCTCGTTTGCACCCAGTTGCTCGCAAACGATTTTCTTTACGCGTTGTTCGATGTCGGACATCTAAAATACCCCTCAGTTAATAAAGTGTCGAATTCAGTAAACCGATATTCTAGCAAAACTCATGCAGAATACCAAAATTATCTGCTTAGGCGCAGTACATGCCACCGTTCACATGTATGGTTTCACCCGTGATATACGCCGCTGCCGGTGAGGCCAAAAACGCGACTGTTGCGGCGATTTCATCTACATGACCCAGACGGCCTATCGCCACGCGTTCCAGCATCTTGGCCTTGATTTCTTCTGGCAACTCGGCAGTCATGTCGGTTTCAATAAAGCCAGGTGCCACACAGTTGACGGTAATACCGCGACTGCCGACTTCCATCGCCATCGACTTGGTAAATCCGGTCATCCCAGCTTTGGCGGCTGCATAATTGGTTTGTCCGGCATTGCCCATATGGCCCACCACACTGGAAATATTGATAATACGGCCATGACGCGCCTTCATCATTGGGCGTAATACCGCCTGACTCATGCGAAAGACCGACGTTAGGTTGGTGTTGATGACGGCATCCCAGTCTTCATCCTTCATGCGCATTAACAGCGTATCTTTGGTAATCCCGGCATTGTTGACCAGAATCGACACACCCCCATATTGCTCGGTAATTTGTTTGAGTATCGCATCGACCTGTTCGGGCTGTGTGACATCTAACGCCATCCCTGTGCCTTGTAGACCCGCGGCAGATAAGGCGGCAGTAATCGCGGCTGCGCCACCGGTTGAGGTTGCGGTACCGACCACAATGGCCCCTTGCTTAGCCAAGGTTTGTGCAATGGCTGCACCAATGCCACGACTGGCGCCCGTAACCAGCGCCACGGATTGAGTTAACATGCTTGTTCCCCTTAAAACAGACCGAGTGCTAAATAGACTCGGCGATGAATGTTTGCACAGCCTCGTCGTTGACCAGCGCCACACAAGTGTGCTCTGCGACAATACGTTTGGCCAAACCGGCCAGCACTTTACCCGGGCCGCACTCCGCACTGCGTAAAACATTTTGTTGTGACAGTGCTTGTACCGTCTCCACCCAGCGTACCGGACTGAATAACTGGCGCACCAGGGCATCCTTGATACTGGCAGCATCTTGATAGGCAGCCACATCGGCATTGTGCAACACGGGCACCACCGGCGCTTGTACTGTGACATTTTGTAAATAGTCACGCAAGCGCGCAGCCGCTGGTTGCATCAGCGCACAATGCGAAGGCACGCTGACCGGCAATGGCAAGGCACGTTTGGCGCCTTTGGCTTTGGCTGCTTCCATACCGCGCTCTACAGCCGCTTTGTCACCGGCAATCACCACCTGACCTGGCGAGTTAAAATTGACCGCCTCGACCACCTGCCCTTGTGCTGCTTCGGCACAGACGGCGCGCACGGCATCATCATCGAGACCGAGAATAGCTGCCATGGCGCCCTGCCCTTCAGGCACGGCTTGCTGCATGACTTCGGCCCTGAACTTTACCAGCGGCAGGGCATCGGAAAACGAAATGGCATTAGCAGCCACCAAAGCCGTATATTCGCCCAGACTATGACCCGCCATGGCGACCGGCAATTGACCACCCATGGCCTGATATACGCGCCAGGTCGCAATGCCGGCGGTGAGCATGATGGGTTGGGTGTGTTGGGTCAGATTGATGGCATCATTGGCTTCATTCGCCATTTGCCAAAAATCGACACCCAGTACATCCGAGGCTTCAACAAAGGTTTGTTTGACGATGGCATGTGACGCCAGGCCCTGCATCATGCCCACAGACTGTGAGCCTTGACCAGGAAAGAAAAATGCAAATTGAGACATGGTGATGGTTTTATTTAAATATAAATCGAAAAAATGGCTGCGATGCACAGGCGCTTATGCTGATAGTGCTAGCAACGTTATTGAAACAGGTATTCAAACCGTTGATTTTTAATATCTTACCAGTACCGAACCCCAGGTAAATCCACCGCCAAAGGCTTCCATCAGTAATGTGTGCCCACGCTGAATCCGACCGTCACGCACGGCAGTGTCCAAAGCCAGTGGTATTGAGGCTGCTGAAGTGTTGCCATGGCGGTCCACAGTCACCACCACTTTATCCATGGGCATGTCCAGTTTTTTAGCCGTGGCTTGCAAGATACGAATATTGGCCTGATGAGGCACCAACCAATCGATGTCAGTTTTTTGCATGTGGTTGGCCTCTAGTGTCTCGTCGACGATTTGGTCCAGGGTATTTACCGCCATTTTAAAAACGGCATTGCCTTCCATCACCACCGTATCAGGGCCGTCATTCTTGCGTGGCACATGCAAAT
>CAYYBN010000245.1:0-3411 GCA_964470225.1 uncultured Methylotenera sp.
CGATGACATAAATAGTCAAATCAGACAATTCTGGGCTAAAGGTCGCGGCCAGGTTGTCGCCACCACTCTCGACAAACACGATGTCCAACGTTTGAAAGCGTTTGCTCAGTTGCATCACGGCTTCGAGGTTCATTGAGGCATCTTCGCGGATGGCAGTGTGCGGGCAGCCGCCGGTTTCCACGCCGATAATGCGTTCAGGCACCAGCGCTTCGTTACGGGTAAGAAATTCGGCGTCTTCCTTGGTGTATATATCGTTGGTAACCACGGCGATGTTGTACACCTCGCGCAAGCGCTGACACAAGGCGAGCGTAAGTGCGGTTTTGCCGGAACCCACCGGGCCGCCGATGCCGACGCGAAGCGGCTCTTTAAACTCGGTGACATCGGGCATGGGGCTATTGAATTGGGTGTGTATTTTCATCATGGGTTAAACGCTCTTAAACAAAACAATTTATGACCTGAACAACCGGCTGTATTGGGTTTCATGCAAACAGCCCGCGATACTCAGCAGCGGATTAAAGTTACTCAAGTCTTCGTCTGCCATAGCCATGGCGCTGACCACCACTTGCGGCAGGCACTCACCCAGCGCCAGCAAGATAGTCTGCCCGGCCACCTGGCCTAAGGGCACGGTTTTCATGGCGGCACTGACCTGATTCTCCAACCAGCCCCAGGCATAGCCATGCAACATGTGTTCGGGCGCAATCTGCCAGTGCTGGGCAATGGCGGCATACATGGTCGGAAATGCCGGACTGTCCAGTTGCTGTAACTTGGCTACTAGCGCGGGTGGGATGTCTTTTAACTCACTGAGCAAACGCCGGAGTGAATAGCCCATTTGCCGCGTTTCGGCATAGCCTTCGGCCGTGTCACGCCCGGCTTGATAAAAGGCATCCCAGTACTGCACTTGTGCCAGGTCATCCGCTGGCCAGGCCTGATACAAGCGGTATAACAGTGGCAATTCAAAGCGTGCCTGATATCCCTCTAGGCTATCCCCAATCCAGCCTTGCGCACTGGCAATGTCAGTGACCTGGCCTGACTCGATGGCCCACTCCAACCCTTGCGAATACGCATACGCGCCCACCGGCAATAACGGGCTGGCCAGTTGCAACAGACGACTGAGGGCGAGGCCCGTGTTCAGCGAATCGGCGTTGATTGGGCGGCGACTCATTCGTTGCCCTGCCCGCCTTTAATGCGTGGTCGCAGTGCCTGCAAGCCGTCGTCTTCATGGTGGTGACGGTGTCCGCCGCCATAAGCCCCGGCTTCGGGTTCAAACGGCGCATCGACTTCACTGACTTGCATGCCCAAGCCCAACAACATATCGCGCAATACGTAATCCTGTTCCAGCCGCAACCAGCCATCGCCCACTTGCAAGGGCACATGGCGATTGCCCAGATGATAAGCAGCACGCATCAAATCCCGTGGGGTAGGCGCAATCACGTTATATACCGGCTCTTGGGCAGCGACGATTTGCACCACAACGCCGCCCGCTTCGGACTGGATTAAATCGCCCCCACGCAGCACAATGCCACGCGATAAAAACAGCGCTGCTTCACGGCCTGAGGCCAACGTCACGCGCAAACGGCTTTTCTGGCGCAGGTCAAACGGCAGCTCCAGTGTGTCGTCAATATGGCCACTCAAGGCGATGCGTTGGGTTAAATGAATCATCATTAGCAGCAATGGTCATGCTCGCGAAAGCGGGCATCCATGTTGAACCTGAAGGTAAAAAACAAGTGGATTACCGCTTTCGCGGCAATGACAGCATTGAAAAGCGTCCACATGCGCATTGATTAAAATAAAAAGTAACGCTGTGCCATCGGCAATACGTCCGCCGGCTCGCACACCAGTGGCATGCCGTCGGCCAGCACTTCATAAGTCTCTGGGTCGACCTCAATCTTGGGCATCCAGGTGTTATGCACCATGTCTGACTTTTTCACGCTGCGTGTGCCTTTGACCGCGACCAGCGTTTTCTGTAAGCCTAACGCCTGTACTTCCGGATTCTCCAGTGCGGCTTGCGAGACAAACGTCAGTGCGGTTTTCAGGCCACCGCCATATGCGCCAAACATGGGGCGGTAATGTACGGGCTGTGGGGTTGGGATAGACGCGTTAGGGTCGCCCATGGCGGCAGCGGCGATCATGCCGCCTTTGATAATGGTAAACGGTTTCACGCCAAAAAATGCTGGTTTCCACACCACCAGATCGGCCAGTTTGCCGACTTCGACCGAGCCCACCACATGGGCAATACCGTGGGTCAGGGCCGGGTTAATGGTGTATTTGGAGATGTAACGCTTGATGCGGAAGTTGTCGTTGCCTGGGTTGTCTTCGGCCAGCGGGCCGCGCTGCACTTTCATTTTATGCGCAGTCTGCCAGGTGCGGATAATCACTTCACCTACCCGGCCCATGGCTTGCGAATCGGATGACATCATGGAAAACGCGCCCAGATCATGAAAAATATCTTCAGCGGCAATGGTTTCGCGGCGGATACGGCTTTCGGCAAACGCAATGTCCTCGGCAATGGCCGGGTCCAGATGATGGCAGACCATGAGCATATCCAGATGCTCGTCTATGGTATTGACGGTAAATGGCCGCGTCGGGTTAGTGGAAGAGGGCAGCACATTGGGCTGGCTGGCAGCCTTGATAATGTCTGGTGCATGACCGCCACCGGCGCCCTCGGTATGGAAAGTGTGGATGGTACGGCCCTTGAACGCGCCGATGGTGGTCTCGACAAAGCCAGATTCGTTCAGTGTATCGGTATGAATGGCGACTTGTATGTCCATCTCCTCAGCCACGCTCAGGCAATTATCTATCGCGGCAGGTGTGGTGCCCCAGTCTTCGTGTAACTTGAGGCCCACCAGACCAGCACGTACTTGTTCGCGCAAGGGCTCGGGCAGGCTGGCGTTGCCTTTGCCCAAAAAACCCAGGTTCATGGGAAAGGCATCAGCAGACTGCAACATGCGGTGAATATGCCAGGGGCCAGGGGTACAGGTGGTGGCAAACGTGCCTGTCGCAGGCCCGGTGCCGCCGCCTATCATGGTGGTGACGCCAGACATCAGCGCTTCTTCGATCTGTTGCGGACAAATAAAGTGGATATGCGTGTCAATGCCGCCTGCGGTAATGATCATGCCTTCACCGGCAATCACCTCGGTGCCTGCGCCTATGGCAATGGTGACGCCGGGTTGAATATCCGGGTTACCGGCCTTGCCTATACCGGAAATATACCCGCCCTTGATGCCGATATCCGCCTTGACGATGCCCCAATGGTCGATAATCAGGGCATTGGTAATCACGGTATCTGCCACCTCGGCAGATAAGCCCTGTCCTTGCCCCATGCCATCACGACTGACTTTGCCACCACCATACTTGACTTCTTCACCGTAGATGGTGAAGTCTTGTTCAACCTCGACCCAACGCTCGGTATCG
>CAYYBN010000246.1:0-3390 GCA_964470225.1 uncultured Methylotenera sp.
CAGTGCCAAAATGGTGCGATACCAGCACTTTTGGCGCACGTGTGTTAACTGACCACGGCAATCTACAGACACTGTATGTATCCACGGGTCGGGAACGCAGCATACAAGTCCCTGTCACAACATGCTAAAATCGCGCTTTATTTTTATCTCCATGGAATTCGATAGTCATGTTTAGTACTTCTCGTCTTTTAAACGTTGCAGACCCGGCATTGGCAGCCATGATGGCCGCCGAAGTAGAGCGCCAACATCAGCATATCGAACTGATTGCCTCTGAAAACTACACCAGCCCAGCGGTGATGGAAGCACAAGGCTCGCAACTGACCAACAAATATGCTGAAGGCTATCCTGGCAAACGTTTTTATGGTGGCTGTGAATTTGTCGACCAGGTGGAGCAACTGGCAATAGACCGCTTAAAAGCCCTATATGGTGCCGAATATGCCAACGTACAGCCACACTCCGGTTCACAGGCTAATCAGGCCGTGTATTTCTCGATTCTGAAACCGGGCGATACCGTGATGGGTATGAACCTCGGCCACGGTGGTCACCTGACCCATGGCTCACCTGCTAACCTGTCTGGTAAGTTGTTCAATATCGTGCCGTACGGTCTGAACGATAAAGAAGAAATTGATTACGACGAGATGGAGCGCATTGCGCTGGAGTGCAAGCCCAAGTTGCTGATTGGTGGTGCTTCTGCCTATGCCTTGCGTTTTGACTGGGCACGCATGGCCGAGATTGCAAAAAAAGTCGGTGCCTATTTTATGGTCGATATGGCGCATTATTCTGGTCTGATTGCCGGTGGTGTATACCCCAACCCGGTGCCGCATGCTGACTTTGTCACCTCGACTACCCACAAAACCTTGCGTGGTCCGCGTGGCGGCATCATCATGGCCAAGGCCGAGTTTGAAAAATCACTCAATTCCAACGTTTTCCCCAGCTTGCAAGGCGGCCCGCTGATGCATGTGATTGCTGGTAAAGCCACGGCGTTTCTTGAAGCGGCACAGCCGGAATTTAAAGCGTATCAGACACAAGTATTGAAAAATGCCAGCACCATGGCCAGCACTCTGGCCAGCCGAGGTTTGCGCATTATTTCGGGTCGTACCGAGTCGCACGTATTCCTCGTAGACTTGCGTCCTAAAGGCTTGACCGGTAAAGCGGCCGATGCCTATTTGGGTCAGGCCCATATCACGGTCAACAAAAATGCCATTCCTAACGATCCGGAAAGTCCGTTTGTGACTTCCGGTATCCGCATTGGCTCTCCGGCGATTACTACCCGTGGTTTCAAAGAAGCCGAAGCCGAGCAAGTGGCACAGCTGATTGCCGATGTGCTGGATAACCCGGAAAGTGCTGATGTGATTGCTGCAGTTAAAACCAAAGTGCATGCGCTGACCGACCGTTTTCCGGTATACGGTAAGTAAACAGACCACCAACACAGGCCATACGCTGGTATGAAATGCCCTTTTTGCGGTGCGCTAGACACCCAAGTGGTGGATTCAAGGCTCAACGACGAAGGGAATTCCATCCGTCGTCGACGTCGCTGTGCCGTGTGTGACAAGCGGTTTACCACCTTTGAAACGGCTGAATTGCAAATGCCGCAAGTGGTGAAGCAAAATGGTACGCGCGAGGAGTTCAAGCGCGAAAAACTGCGCGTATCGTTTACACGCGCCTTGCACAAACGGCCCGTACCCACCGAATACATCGAAAAAGCGCTTGAGCGCATCGTGCAAAAAATACTGAGTCTGGGCGAGCGTGAAATCCCGGCCAGGCTGCTAGGTGAGAGCGTGATGCAGGAACTCAAGCAGATGGATCAGGTGGCCTATATTCGTTTTGCTTCGGTCTACCGCAGTTTTTCCGATGTCGATGATTTCCACAATGCCATCCGCGATCTCGATCGCTAATCCTGACTTTACACGAGGCAAGCATGAAGCTGATTAAATTTTCTGCACTGGTGCTGGCGGTGTTTACGGTCGGGCTGACCATCGTCTTTTTTACCTGGTGGATGTTCAAAGATGAGGCGGTGTTTGGTGGCGAGCGATTCGACCAGACGCGCTGGATGGCGCTATCCACCAGTGTGCAAAAAGACTGCCGTCGTGGCGACATGGCCTACGACCTGAAAAACAATATTCTGATTCGTGGTGCAAAAAAAGAAGCAGTCATGGCCTTGCTGGGTCGTCCCAGTCTGGAGGATGCCAATGCGCTGGAATACGACCTGGGCAAATGTATGCATGTCTACCATGCCTTGCGTATTTATTTTGATGCGCAGGGGCGGCTCACCCACAGCCAGATTTCCTCGCATTAAAGACAGTCTATAACCCGCACACGCGGGTTTTTTTGTATCATGGTTGTTATGGATAACAGTAGTCGCGATCAGCAATGGATGGCACTCGCACTGGCACAAGCGGCACGTGGCCTCTATACCACTACGCCCAATCCACGCGTGGGTTGCGTCATTGTCAAGGACCATCAACTGCTAGGTGCCGGTGCCCATCTTAAAGCGGGCGAGGCGCATGCCGAGGTATATGCTTTGCGTGCAGCCGGTGCTGCGGCTGCGGGTGCCACCGCCTATGTCACACTTGAGCCTTGTAGTCATTTTGGGCGCACACCGCCCTGTGCCGATGCCCTGGTCGAAGCCGGGGTATCGCGTGTGGTAGTGGCCATGCAAGACCCGAATCCACTGGTGGCTGGACAAGGCATTGCCCGCTTGCAGGCGCAAGGCATTACTGTCACCGTTGGAGTGTGCGCGGCAGAAGCGCAAGCGCTCAACCCGGGGTTTATTACGCGCATGACCGCTCAGCGGCCCTATGTCAGATTGAAGCTGGCCGCCAGTCTGGATGGCCGCACGGCACTGGCCAATGGTCAAAGTCAATGGATTACCGGCGAGGCCGCGAGGCAGGATGTACATCACTGGCGCGCCCAGAGCTGCGCCATCATTACTGGAATAGGCAGTATCTTGCAAGATAATTCCGCCCTGACTGTGCGCGATATAACCACCAGCCGCCAACCGCTACGTGTCATCGTCGATAGTGATTGCCGTATTCCATTGCATGCGCGCGCCCTGGCCGATGGCCATGCGCTGGTGGCCTACGCCCAGGCTTCAGCCGACAAGCTGGCGGCACTGCACACACTGGGTGTGCGTACGCTACACCTGCCAGATCGTCATGGCCACGTCGATTTAGCAGCCTTGCTGGCGGCATTGACGTCGCTGCCCTGTAACGAACTCATGGTCGAGGCGGGTGCTACATTGAGCGGCGCCTTTGTTCAGGCCGGGCTGGTCGATGAACTGTTGTTGTACTACGCGCCCAAACTGATGGGTGACCGTGCACGTGCCATGCTGGCATTACCCACCTTCACTCAAATGGCCGAGGTGCTACCTATGCACATTGTCGATGTGCG
>CAYYBN010000247.1:0-1086 GCA_964470225.1 uncultured Methylotenera sp.
GACCATCGGCCTTCACTTCGCCAATCATAACTGGCTTGTGCAGGTGGTGGTTTTTCACATCCATCTCGGCCACGAAACCCGAGGGGGCTTTGAATTTCTGTCCACCCATGGCAGCAATGACTTTATCAACATCGGTAGTACCGGCTTTTTCAACGGCCTGCTTCCACATATGGATGCCAATGTAAGTGGCTTCCATCGGGTCGTTGGTCAAAGGTTTGTCTGCGGTAGGCAGCTTTTTGGCCTTGGCGAACGCGGTCCACTCTTTAATCCAGGCAGTGTTGGCCGGGTTTTTCACTGACATGAAGTAGTTCCATGCCGCCAAGTGACCTACCAGCGGTTTGGTATCCACACCACGCAACTCTTCTTCACCCACCGAGAACGCGACCACAGGCACATCTTTGGCTTTCAGACCGGCATTACCCAACTCTTTGTAGAAAGGGACGTTGGAGTCACCGTTGATGGTTGAAACCACGGCTGTTTTCTTGCCTTCAGCTGCGAATTTCTTAACGTTGGCAACGATGGTCTGGTAATCACTGTGACCAAACGGGGTGTACTCTTCCATGATGTCATCATCCGTAATGCCTTTGGAGTGCAGGAAGGCACGCAGAATCTTGTTGGTGGTGCGTGGGTATACGTAGTCCGTTCCCAGCAATACAAAACGCTTGGCAGAACCGCCTTGTTTGCTCATCAGGTATTCCACGGCTGGAATGGCTTGCTGGTTAGGTGCGGCACCGGTATAGAACACGTTCTTTTCCAGCTCTTCACCCTCATACTGCACAGGGTAAAACAGCAAACCGTTCAACTCCTTGTACACAGGTAACACTGATTTACGGGAGACCGACGTCCAACAACCAAAAGTGACGGCCACTTTATCTTGACTTAGCAACTGACGTGCCTTGGTGGCAAACAAAGGCCAGTCAGAAGCCGGATCAACGACGACCGGTTCCAATTTTTTACCCATGACACCACCAGACTTATTGATTTCATCAATGGTCATCAGGGCCATGTCTTTCAAGGAAGTCTCTGAAATGGCCATGGTACCGGACAGTGAGTGCAGAATCCCCACCTTGATGGTGTCTGCGGCGT
>CAYYBN010000247.1:1115-3356 GCA_964470225.1 uncultured Methylotenera sp.
ATGTCGCGCCCATCATAGCGATACTGGCAGCCAGTACGCTCACGGATTTGACAAATGTTCTACGAGAGTTCATTCAATACTCCTATTGTGTTTGGATGAAGGGGGGAAGTTTAGAATTGCATTTGCAGGGCAATTTTGATGTCATAGACACTGGATGCCAATGAAGTGTCAGTTTTGCCGTATGTAGCCGTAATTACGGTGTTGTATGGCGCAATCACATAATTGGTACCAATCTCATAACGCTTGATCTCATTCCCCGTACGTGTGTTGATACTGCCAGCATTAGTCACACCGTCAGCATCAAATTTCTGATAGCGAACGATAGGCATGAATTTGCCCCAACCGACAGGTTCGTTGAACAAATAGCCGAGACCAGCGGAATAGGCATTGCCTTGCTCACCTAAAAATACATTGTCAGTGTCATAGTAGTAATAGGCGGCTTCAGCAGAGAATGTGCCCGGGCCCACGTCTTTTTTTTCAAGCAAAAAGTCCACGCTGTAAGATTTGTAATCTCCCACTAATCCGGTTGCACCAACAGCGCCATCTTTTTTCATACGACCTGCCACACCAATTGCCAAGATATCTTTGGCACCAAAATAGTTACCTGTACCGTAATACCCTGGTTCTGCATCCCAGAAATCAAATTGAACGCGGCCTGCGTACATCAGTTTATCTTTGGCTGCAGCTGATTCTCCTTGCGCACCGATTCCACTCAAACGAAAGCTCTTATCCCCTTCAAAAGCACCAAAGGAGATTGCCAGGTGATCCTCAAGGAAACTGGATACCAATGCGACACCTTCATCACGCCCAATCACACCACCGTTAAAACCGTAACGCGATGCAATGCCAGCCCAATAACCGCCACCCATGGAATAATAGGGGCCAGCCATGTTTGCGCGGTCACTTGGAGACAGAAACCGACCCGCCCAGATAGCAATCTCGGGGGTCAACTGGAATTGAACGTTGGCATCAATAATCTGGATGGTGTCGCTACTGCCACCCCCAGGCGCAGCAATGTTTTTCTCGGTATTTAACATACCTTTGATATATTTATTAAAAGAACCAGACAAATAAATACGTGCACTATCAAGTGAGAAGTCGTTTGAGCGATCGCTGCCGCTGTTCGATGCATCTTCAACAGAGGTATAGCTGCTGATGAAACCAAATCCAGCACTGATGTATTTGTCATCACCAAAATTAATGGTCGCACCGGCGTTAGCAACACCTGCGCCCAGTGCACAAGCGAGTGCAACGGCGGATGTCATGGGTAATAATTTAAACGATTTCAATTGTTAACTCCTTTGGCTGAGTTCGGTTTGGAGGGGATAAATGATCTAACGATGAACAACATGACTCGAAGCATATCGACAGCAAGAGTGCGTAGAAATACGTCAATTTGCGTAGTGTGATACTTGCGTAGGGAGGGCTAGACTGGCGTTACTTCAACATAAATGGAATGACAATGCGTTTTTTTACTTATGCGATATGCGTAGTCGCTGTTACTGGCTGCGGTGAAATTAGTTACAAGCGGGGTGCCACGGCGCAGGATTATGCGCAAGCAGAGCAAGCCTGCAAAGACCAGGGGGCTGGTAAATCATTATGTATGCAAGCGCATGGTTGGAAACAGGCAGATTTTGCGGCACAGAATCCTGATCCATTATTCGCCACTATCACGACTACCGACAACCGCAGCCAGGGCTTCAACCAATCCTCGCCGCAACCTTTGGATGCAATGGCGACACCGATAAATCTGCCAAAAACAGAAAAAGACCTGCCTAGATTGAATACCCAGCCCCTGACCGAATCAACACTCGCCAGTTCTTCCAAGTCAGTTCGTGAGGCTGAACACGATACTCGCATGGATGGTCTGGATGTTGAGTATGTGATTAATTCATGGTGGAAACGTGGTGCATTTCCTCCCCAACTTCAAACAGACCAACAAAAATGTCAGGTTTACTTAGGTGAAAATTACTTACCAGATTACAAGCACTCACGCTTCAAACGCAAATTTGTTTTCTGTATGCATGAGCTTGGCTGGACCGCAATTCGTAACGTCAAATAACAGCTTAATATAACCTTGATAGCATTGCGCATCAGCTTGTATTCGCTGTAACTGGCGTTACATGCATCAAGATGAATATCAGATGTGGTTTTACAATAATGAAAAAGGGTTTAGCAACAGCTTGTCGCTAAACCCTTGATCTTATGTGGTGCCCGGAGCCGGAATCGAACCGGCACAGC
>CAYYBN010000248.1:0-2750 GCA_964470225.1 uncultured Methylotenera sp.
CAGTCCACCCCGGCCTGTGTGGTAAATGACCTCCACACCACGCGAGCGACTTAAAGACTGGCGCCAGTCACTGCAACTTGCCTTTGCCAACCATGCCGAAGGCTATTTGCAGCGTCCCAACGCCCAGCGGCTACTCAGGCAAAATGCGCGTAGTCAGGATACGCTGTTAGCCACCATCTGGCATCATCTTGGCATGCCTGACCAAGTGGCGCTGATTGCGGTGGGTGGCTATGGCCGTGGCGAACTCTACCCATGCTCTGACATTGACCTGCTGATACTCCTACCCGCACAAGCTTGCGCCTCTTTGCAACAACAGGTCGAGTGCCTGCTGGGTGTGCTGTGGGACACTGGCTTGCAAATTGGACACAGTGTACGCACGCTGCAAGAGTGTGTGAATGAGGCGCGTCAAGATGTAACAGTCATGACCGCGCTGCTGGAGGCCAGACGACTGCAAGGTCAACCTGCACTATTCAACCAGCTAACGCAGGCGCTGCAACAACAATGCGATCCGGTACAGTTTTACCAGCAAAAGATGCGTGAACAGCAGGCCAGACATGCCAAACAGAATGACACGGCTTACAACCTCGAACCCAATATCAAGGAGAGCCCGGGCGGCTTGCGCGATTTGCAGATGATACGCTGGATTGCGCGCAGCCAAGGGCTGGGCTTAGACTGGCCGGCGTTGCAGGCAGCAGGTATTTTGTCAGCCAGTCAGGCCAGACAACTCGGACGCCACGAACGGTTGTTACAACACCTGCGTATCCGCTTACATCTACTGGCCAAACGGCGTGAAGACCGGCTAATTTTTGACTTTCAGAATGCACTGGCCGAGCAGTTGGGCTATGTCAACACGCCACATAAACGTGCCAGCGAGCAACTGATGCAAGGCTTTTACCGCAGCGCACGCGCTATCATGATCGAAAACGAAGTGCTGCTGAAGCAGTTGCAACAGCGTATCAGCACCCGCAACGCGGTACCTGAACCATTGGATGCCCAGTTTGCGCTGGAAGCCGAAGGTTGGCTGACCCTGCGAGAGAACCGTGGCTTATCACACCCGGCACAGATCTTCGAGAGCTTCCTGCTATTACAAAAACATCCGCAGATTATTGGTTTCAGTGCTCATCTGATTCGCGCCTTGCAAGCTGCCCAGGGCTTAATCAACGCAGGGTTCAGGGCAAACCTCCACCACAAAACGCAGTTCATGGAAATACTTAGCTATCCAGAAGGCGTCCATCGCTGCCTGCGTGCCATGAATCGCTATGGAATCCTAGGCCGATACATTCCGGCATTTGGCCGCGTACAGGCGCAAATGCAACACGACCTGTTCCATGTGTATACGGTGGATGAACATACCCTGAACGTGCTGGGAAATCTGCGCCGCTTTGCCAAGCCGGAGTTGCAACATGAGTTTCCGCTGTGCAGCCAGTTATTTGCCAGTTTTCACAAACCGCATCTGTTATACCTAGCTGCCTTATTTCATGACATCGCGAAAGGTCGTGGCGGCGATCATTCACAACTTGGCAGTGTTGACGCCAAGCGTTTTTGTCGCCAACACCAGTTATCTCGGGAAGACGCTGCGATGGTCAGTTGGCTGGTAGAGGCACATTTGAAGATGTCCAGCACTGCGCAAAAGCAGGACTTGTCAGATCCGGATGTGATTGCTGCATTTGCCAAGCTGGTACAAAACGAGTACCGGCTGACAGCACTGTATCTGCTGACGGTGGCCGACATACGAGGCACCAGCCCCAATGTCTGGAACGCCTGGAAAGCCAAACTGTTGGAAAGCCTGTTTTTACAAACGCGACGCGTGTTGCAGCAGTCGCTCAATACGGCGGCTCAACTGATGATACGCAAACAGGAAGTATTGCAAAAACTGCAAAGCTTCAACTTGTATGAACATTCGGTCAGCCCGCTATGGAACGCTTTTGGTCCAGCCTATTTTTCACGTTTTGACAGTGATGAAATTGCCTGGCAAAGCCGCTTGCTGTTACCGCACCGCACGACCAAAACACCGATTGCACGTGCCCGCCTCAGTCCTAAGGGCGATGGTATCCAGGTCATGATTTACAGTCCTGACCGCAGCGAAGTGTTCGCCAGAATCTGTCATTTTTTTGATGCCATGCAATACAACATTGCCCAGGCCAAGATTTTCACCACCGCCCATGGCTACGCTTTGAACAATTTTATTGTGCTGGAACCGAATACGCGGCAGGTGAGTTATAACGGGCTCATTAAACACATCGAGCAAGGCCTGATTAGCCAGTTAGCCAGTCCACAACTGGCACCACCTACTCGTGGCCGCATTAGCCGCCAAGTCAAACACATGCCGATAACCACGCAAGTTCAGTTACAGGAAACGGCTAACACCAGCGAACATGAACCGGGATTATTGCAACTGGATATTGTGACCAGTGACCGTCCTGGTTTGCTGGCGCAGATGGCCGAGATTCTGCTCCACCACCATGCCTCGCTGCATAACGCCAAAATCAATACCCTGGGCAACCGGGTGGAGGACAGTTTTTTGATTTCCGGTAACCATGGTCAGTCGCTTAGCGCTGCTGAGATTCAAGCCCTGAAACAGGCGATGAGCTGCTTGTAGCCGTCCAGCCAGAAAGCCACGTGCAGCAGGCGGCTATTCAAACTGATAATGCTTGCGCAGCGGCTTTTTCACTTCCCAGGTACATACTAAGCCGCGAGTAAACGTCACCAGGTCCCCGGCTCTGAAACTGACTGCTTCACCATTGTTCGGG
>CAYYBN010000248.1:2760-3343 GCA_964470225.1 uncultured Methylotenera sp.
CGTCACTTCGCCCTCAAGAATATAGGCCATTTCAGTGCTGCTGTATTGCCACGAAAAGCGTGATACTTCTTTGCTCCAAGTGGGCCAAAGCTTTACACCCAACTTTTCCAAGCGGTCTTCGGTTGGTTTTTCAACTTTAATCTGACTCATTTAAACATACATTTCACGTTTTAAAGTCCGACAATCATGCGCTGACCAATCAGCTCCCGCAAACAAAAAACCCTGCCATTGAGACAGGGTTTTATTTTAGCAATCCCGAATGGCGCTTAGAAATGCTTATAGTGTTTTTTCAGCTGCTTGACCACTTCCCAGTGGGATTTCAGGCCTTTTGGAAACTCAACATAGTCACCTGCTTTGATGGTGACGGTATCGCCGCCTTGTGGGGTGACTTTGAATTCACCTTCCAGCACGTAGGCTTTTTCAGTGGCGGTAAAATCAAGCGGGAACTTAGAGGGTGGGCAATCCCAAGTATTCCAGCTTTTTACGCCCAGTTCTTTCAACTTCTCTTCTGACGGGTGATGGTCGATGATGATTTGTGTCATGACGATTCCTTAAAAATTAAATAAATAAATTTGTAAATGAA
>CAYYBN010000249.1:0-3325 GCA_964470225.1 uncultured Methylotenera sp.
GTGTATTCGGCTACAATTCAAGCATTGATTTCCCCTGTCACAACGAGACTGCCATCATGAGTTTGCCAGCCCCTGACCGCCAGCACCTGCAACCGCACATCACGGTCATGGTGCCTGCCTACAACGAAGAAAAAAATATTTCGGCCACACTGAATAACATCGCCCAGACCTTGCAGGGATTGTCGCCTGACTGGGACATTGTTGTTGTGGATGACGGCAGCCGGGATGCCACGGTGAAAGTGGTGCATGGACTGATTGAGGCCTTACGGGTAACGCTGGTGCGTTTTTCACGCAACTTTGGCAAGGAGAATGCCATCAGTGCCGGGCTGAATCATGCCTGTGGTGACATTGTCATCTGTATGGATGCCGACGGCCAACACGCCTCCAGCCTGGTGGTGGACATGTTGGCCAAATGGCGTGAAGGCTACGACATGGTGTATGCCGTGCGCCAAGACCGTGAACAGGAATCGTCATTCAAACTGTGGGGGTCACGCGCTTTTTACCGCATGATGAGCGCCAGCACCCATGTACAAATCCCTCGCGATGCCGGTGATTTCAGGCTGATGGACCGCAAAGTGGTGGATGCCTTGTGCGCCCTGCCCGAGCGTAACCGGTTTATGAAAGGCATTTATGCCTGGGTGGGCTACCGTTCGGTTGGGATTCCCTACACGCCTTTGCCACGCCTGCATGGCGAGAGTGCCTACTCTAAACTGAAACTGATTGCACTGGCCTGGACCGGCATTACCAGTTTTTCGGTGCTCCCCTTGCGGCTGGCCAGTTTGACTGGCGCCATACTGGCGGTGATTGCCTTTGCCTATGGCATAACCGTTGTTATCGACAAGCTGTTTTTCCATGAATCGGTGCCTGGCTGGCCGACCGTGGTGGCCAGCATGATGTTTTTTGCCGGCATGCAATTGTTGTTCATTGGTATCCTCGGCGAATACTTGGCGCGGGTCTACGATGAAGTCAAAGGCCGTCCACCCTACATTGTGGCTGAGGTTTGCGCGCCTCATACTGCCCGCAGCGAGCGGACAAGCAGCGCCAGACAGAGCGCACCGGCGGCTTGATGCGAGCCTCGTTACTGGCATTTGTCACGGTGGGAGCACTGGCTGCAATGGTACATTATGTTGCAGCTGTGGCCAGCCATGCTGCAGGCGTCAGTCCTTGGTATGCGAATAATCTAGGGTTTCTTGCCGCCTTTCCGGTCAGTTATATCGGCCACCGTCGCTGGTCCTTCAAAGGCACCCGTGCTAGCCATACTCGGGCGTTTCTCCGGTTTTTTCTAGTGGCCCTGACTGGCTTTAGTGGCAATCAACTATTGGTGTGGGCTGGCATGCAGTTCACGACCGCCCCTTTCTGGCTGGTACTGGCCGTGGTCATGGGTGTGGTGGCGGTCAGCACTTATCTGCTGAGCCGGTTTTGGGCATTCCAGCATGGCTGATTTAATTGTCTGCGCCGATGATTTCGCGCAATCGGCTGCGATAGACGAGGCGATTATCGCGCTGATTCAGCGCGGCATACTCAGTGCGACCTCATGCCTGACCCTGAGTCCGCGCTGGCCACAGGCGGCGCGATGGCTGACCCCGACCATCCGGCAACAAGCCGACATTGGCCTACACCTTGATTTCACCCAATATGCGATACAGGTCAGACATGCACATCCGCAACTGGTATGGCGTAGTCTGTGCCACGGCTTATCCTCTAACGCGGTCAGACACAATATCCGCCAACAGCTCGATACGTTTGAACAAAAGCTGGGGACCCCGCCAGACTACATAGACGGTCATTTGCATGTGCACCAGTTACCGGTGATACGTGACTGTTTGCTGGCAGAAATGCTGCAACGTTATGGTCAGTTGCAGCCGCACCAGCGACCGTGGTTGCGCATTTCCAGCCCGCCCGTTGGTAGCGGTCTCAAGGCACGACTCATTCATTGGCTAGGGGCCAAGGCACTGGCCAAAACAGCGCAAGCGGCCGGGGTTCGCTTCTCGCCCCATTTACTGGGCGTGTACGATTTCACAGGGGAAGTGGCGGATTATTTACAACACTGGCAGCACTGGGTGCAACAGTTGCAACAGTTGCCACCCCGAGGCCGCATGCATGTCGCACCGGTATTGATGTGTCACCCGGCACGCCCTCCTCGCCAAACCGACACTGCGGAGTATGACCCGATTGCCGCTGCCCGCGTGGTGGAGTGGCAAGCCATGCAGTCGCCTGCATTTGCCCAATGGCTATCGCAGGTCGGCATCACGCCGGTCAGAGGCCAGCCATGACAGCCATTTTGCATTGGTTACAGCATGGGCCTTTGCCATACCGTTGCCTGCTGGCAGTGATACTGGGGCTACTGACTGTATTCGGCTTTGCACCCTTTTATTTGTATATGCTGCCATGGCTGACACTGGCAGGCCTATGGCTGCTGTGGCATCAGGCCACTACGCCAGCCCAGGCCTGGTGGCTAGGACTGGCGTTTGGCATGGGACTATACGGACTGGGGATTTACTGGATTTACATCAGCCTGCACACCTATGGCGGTATGCCATGGTGGTTCGCCGGGTTTTGCACGCTGTGCCTGTGCGCTTTTATGGCCGTGTTTGGTGCCACGGCTGGGTGGCTGGCCAAACGTGGTCAGGCAGTCCTGTGGCTGGCGCCAGTATTGTGGGCCTTGTCAGACTGGGTCAGAAGCTGGATATTTACCGGCTTTCCGTGGCTAACGCTGGGTTATAGCCAGGTTCCAGACAGTGTGTTGAGAGGCTGGCTGCCAGTGATCGGGGTGTATGGCGTATCGCTGCTCACCGCTGCACTTTCCTCTTGTCTGGCAGCCGCTTGTCTGGCAGCGACCCGTCAGCGCCCAACAATCGCCTGGCAGCCAGCACTGCTGGCCATCGGCTTATTCGTCTCTGCTACGCTATTGGCACAATGGTCGTGGACCCAGCCACACGGCAAGCCGGTGCAGGTGGCGTTGCTACAAGGCAATGTGGCACAAGACCTGAAGTGGTCGCCCGAACAGGCGCAGCAAACTTTGCAACGCTATCTGGATATGGTTCGCGCCAGCAAGGCGCAACTGATTGTGTTGCCGGAAACAGCCTTGCCGATACTCAGCAGCCAGCTAGACCCGGCCTATGTTGAGGCGCTGCACAATCACGCTCGCCAGCAACAGGCTGATGTGCTACTTGGCATCATCGAAGCCAACAGTCAGGGCTATTTTAATAGCGCCATCAGCTTGGGACGCTCTGCCAGCCAGTCGTATGCCAAAAGTCATCTGGTGCCATTTGGCGAATACATCCCGCTGAAATCGGTGTTCGGCTGGATATACCGCGACTGGCTG
>CAYYBN010000250.1:0-3321 GCA_964470225.1 uncultured Methylotenera sp.
GAAAATTAATGGCCCAATTTGGAGTGCGTACATGTTTGTCATTATTGGTTATGTAGTGGTGTGTGGCATGGTGTTTGGCGGCTATGCACTGGCAGGTGGCCATTTGGGTGCATTGTGGCAACCGCTGGAAGTGATGATGATTTTTGGTGGCGCATTTGGCGCATTTATTGTCGGTAACGATAACAAGGCGATCAAAGCCACCATGAAAGCACTGCCTACCTTGGTTAAGGGGTCCAAGTACACCAAACAACTCTACATGGACCTGCTGGCCTTGCTGTTCGAAATTTTGACCAAAATCCGCAAAGATGGCCTGATGTCAATTGAAAAGGATGTTGAAGACCCGGAGTCCAGTGCCTTGTTTGGCAAATATCCAACAATTTTGCATGACCACCATCTGGTCGAATTTATTACAGACTATTTGCGCCTGATGGTGTCCGGCAATATGGATGCATTTCAGGTAGAAAATCTGATGGACAACGAGTTGGAAACCCACCATATGGAAGGCCATGTGCCCGCCCATTGTATCGCCAAGCTGGGCGATGGTTTACCTGCCTTTGGCATTGTAGCGGCGGTGATGGGCGTGGTGCACACCATGGAAAACGTGGCTTTGCCCCCAGCAGAGCTTGGCATTCTGATTGCACACGCGCTGGTAGGAACCTTTCTGGGTATTTTGCTGGCTTATGGCTTTATCGGGCCTTTATCCGGGCTGCTAGAGCAAAAGCTGGAAGAGTCCAGCAAGAGCTTTCAAACGGTCAAGGTGGTGCTGCTGGCCAGCCTGAACGGCTACGCGCCGCCGATTGCGGTGGAGTTCGGCCGCAAAGTGCTGTATTCCACCGAGCGCCCTGGCTTTAGCGAGCTGGAAGAACACGTCAAACAGGCTAAATCCAGATAAACCACTGCATAAAAGCGCCGGGAGAGCGTCATGGCTGAAGAACACATAGCCCCCATCATCGTTAAGAAAATCAAGAAGGGCGGTGGTGGCCATCATGGTGGCGCCTGGAAAATTGCCTACGCCGATTTTGTCACGGCCATGATGGCGTTTTTTCTGCTGATGTGGTTATTGGGCTCAACCTCCAAGGCACAAAAAGAAGGCATCGCCGAGTACTTTCAAACACCGTTACAGCAAGTATTGATGGGGCCTGCCGTGGGCCAAAGTGATTCAGCGCTCAAAAACACTGGTGGTCGTGACATCACCAAAAAGCAGGGCCAGGTCAAGCCGGTGGCGGGCGATCCAGGCAAACAAAAGCTGGTCAAGCTGGATGAGGCCAAAGAGGCCCTGAAGAAAGCCGAGGCAGCCAGACTGGAAGCGTTGAAACAAAAAATCGAGCAGGTCATCGAAGACAACCCCATGCTCAAGCAATTCAAGTCTCAACTTAAGCTGGACATTACCAGTGAGGGCTTGCGTATCCAGATTATTGATGAGCAAAACCGGCCCATGTTTGAAAGCGCAAAAGCCGAATTGCAACCGTATGCCCGACAAATTTTGCGTGAAATTGGCAAAACGCTGAACGGCGTCGAAAACAAAATCAGCCTGTCTGGCCACACCGATGCCACCCCCTATGCCAGTGGCGAACAGGGCTATAGCAATTGGGAGTTGTCTGCTGACCGCGCCAATGCCTCACGCCGTGAGTTGATTTCGGGGGGCATGGACGAAAGCAAATTGTTAAGGGTGGTCGGTTTGGGGTCGGCCATCATGATGGACAAGGAAAATCCGTTTAACCCAATCAATAGACGCATCAGTCTGATCGTCATGAACAAAGAGACCGAGGCGGAGATTTTGAAAGATAACGAACAAGTCAGCGTCAGCGCTCAGGACGCGTCTGCCATCGCGGCATTGCCGCAAGCAAAACCAGCACCAGCCGTACTCCCGCCCTGAACACGTATCAGGAAATAACCAAGATTCATGCTGTTTATTACAGGATTGAAAACCATGTACATCATGCAAGATAGCACCCATATGAATACTCTGCCCATCGAAGAATTAAGAACACTACTGGCGGCTGTGTCCCACCATGCGGACGGGCATTTACTGGAAATCGACACCGATTTACAGCAAACCACGTTTCTGCTGAACGAGGCGATTGAAAAGCTGAGCCACAGCTTTATGCAAGTGTATGCCGAGCTCAGCGACCAGCAAACCGCGTTGCGCAGTTTGTTGGAGGCGGGTCGTTTGCAGCAGGAAGAATTTGCGCAGCTGGAGGTGTTTCATCAACGCATCGGCGACGAAATTAACAAGGTGGTGACTGGCATGCAGTTTCAGGATATGACCAACCAGTTGTTGCATCGCACCATACAGCGCGTGAATGGACTCAAGGCACTGCTACAAGAGTTGGCACACCATCAGCAACCGATTCCGGCCGCCACCGAACATGAGGAAATTCGCCGATTCATCTTGCAACTGAATCAGCAGATTAATCAGGGCAGTCAGCATTTACGTGGACACCTGCGCAAATCCGTGAATCAGCAAGACCTGGCAACAGGCGATATTGATTTATTTTAGGCAGGCAACCTTACAACAGAGCAAAGCGAGTAAAAAATGGCGAAAACAATTTTGACAGTAGACGATTCAGGTTCCTTGCGTCAAATGGTGACCTTTAGTTTAAAGGCGGCCGGCTACGATGTCGTGCAAGCAGTGGACGGCCAAGATGGCCTGAATAAAGCCAAGGAAAAAACCGTGGATCTGGTACTCACCGACCAGAACATGCCGGTGATGGATGGTTTGACGCTGATTGCCAACCTGCGCAATCTGGCCTCTTACCAAAAAGTGCCTATTTTGATGTTAACCACCGAGTCATCCGATGAAATGAAAGCCAAAGGCAAAGCCGCTGGTGCCAATGGCTGGCTGGTCAAGCCGTTTGATCCGAAACGTTTGATTGAAGTGGTACAGAAAGTGATTGGCGCTTGAGCATGCTGTATCAGGCATTGTTAGCGACCCGCACAGGAGAATAGCATGACCGTCGACATGAGCCAGTTTTATGAGGTGTTTTTCGATGAGGCCGAAGAGTTATTGGCCGAAGCAGAACACCTGTTGCTCGACATTAATATTGAGTCACCCGACATCGAACAACTGAACGCCATTTTCCGCGCTGCCCATTCCATTAAAGGCGGTGCAGCCACGTTTGGCTTTATGGACATGGCAGAAATTACCCATGTGCTGGAAAATCTGCTGGACAAAATCCGCAAGCAGGAAATGGCGTTGACCAACGAACACGTGGATGCGTTTTTGGCTGCCAAAGATGTAATCAAAATGCAACTGGATGGTCATCGCCATGGCCAGGTGGTAGATGCCGAGCAGGTTGGCAATGTCTCCATGATGTTAAA
>CAYYBN010000251.1:0-3312 GCA_964470225.1 uncultured Methylotenera sp.
GGTGAACGCCGTGCGGTGGTGAAAGCGCCGGCCAAACTACCCTATTTTATGATGGGTTTTCATGCGCCGACGCTAAAGAACGCTGAACAAGCCGTAGCCGATGACTGGGAGCCTTATGCATTGGAAGTGTTGTCCAGTATTCTCAGTGGCAATGATGCTTCGCGCTTAAACCAACGCCTGGTGCGCGAGCAGGCGATTGCGCTTGATATCGGCGCTGGCTATGACAGCACTGCGCGGGGTCAGCACGCTTTGTTTGAGATTGGTGCCTCGCCCAGCGAAGGTGTCAGCGTGGAGACGTTGGAGCAAGCCATCTGGACGCAAATCAGACAAATCCAGCAACAAGGGGTGACCCAGGCAGAACTGGATCGTATCAAGGCGGCGGTGATTGCCGCCGACGTTTACAAACGTGACTCTATGTTTTATCAGGCCATGCAAATTGGCCAACTGGCCACCATGCAATACCCATTACGACTTCTAAATGACAATGCCGACAAGGTCAAAGCCGTGACCTCGGAGCAGGTGCAGGTGGTTGCTAAAAAATACCTGTTACCTGAGCAATTGGTTTACGTCAGGCTGGATCCGCAACCGATAGACCCTAATGCCAAACCGGCGGGCAGGCCCCATCAGCATTAGGTGAACATGAACCTGATTGCTGTGATTGCATGCTTTGCTTCCCGCCAACTTGATGAGTGATTGAATGCCTCGAAAGATAACCCGATGAATGTAAAAATGATGTACAAATGGATTTGTATCACTGTGCTGAGCCTTGTCAGTGTCTGTGCCAAGGCTGGTTTAGAGATACAGCACTGGCAAACCAGTGCTGGTAGTGAGGTGTATTTTGTCGAAAACCATGCGCTGCCCATGGCCGACATCAGCGTCAATTTTCCGGCAGGGTATGCCCGGGACAGCGTGGCCACCTCCGGGGCTGCGGCGTTGACTCGTTACCTGATGACTTTGGGCGCCGGGGGGTTAAATGAAGAAACACTGACCAACCGTTTTGCCGATATTGGTGCTGTACTGGGTGGGAGTTTTGATGCTGACCGTGCCAATTTCAAACTGCGTACCCTGAGTAGCGAACGTGACCGTGCGTTGGCTACTTTCAAAACCATTTTGCATCAGCCCGATTTTCCGCCGGCCATCTTGACGCGTGAAAAAGCCCGATTTATTGCCAGCTTGCAGGAAGCCGAGACCTCACCTGAAAGTATCGTCAAAAAAGCCTTCGATCAGGCGGTGTATGGCGCCCACCCTTACAGCTTGCAGGAAGATGGTGAAGTGGCAAGTATCCAGTCGCTGCAAGTGGATACCCTGCGCCAGTTTTATCAACAACATTATGTGGCACGCTCCGCGGTTATTACCTTAATGGGTGACCTGACCACAGATCAGGCCAAGCAGGTGGCAGAACAACTTAGCCAAGGCTTGCCTCAGGGTGCTGCCGTCCCGGCTTTACCAGCAGTCGTAGCTTTGAAGCAAGCCGTGCGCAAGCAGCTGCCGCATCCGGCCACACAAGCCCATATTATGCTCGGGCAGCCTGGCAATAAGCGCGGTGACCCGGACTTTTTCCCGCTGTATGTGGGTAACTATATTCTGGGCGGTGGTGGCTTTGTGTCGCGCCTGACGGAAGAGGTGCGCGAGAAACGCGGTTTGGCCTACAGCGTATACAGCTACTTTATGCCCATGGCGGAACTGGGCGAGTTTCAAATCGGCCTACAAACCAAACGCGCACAAACTGAAGAAGCGTTACGATTGGTGAATCAAACTGTGACCAATTTTATCCGTGACGGTGTCAGCGAAGCCGAGCTTAAAGCGGCCAAAGCCAACCTGATTGGCGGTTTTCCGCTGCGCATAGACAGCAACAGCAAAATACTGGAATACTTGAATGTCATCGGCTTTTATCGCTTGCCACTGAATTATCTGGATACTTTCAACGACGAAGTCGCCAAAGTCACTGCGGCACAGATACACGATGCTTTTCAGCGCCGTATCCAGCCCGATAAATTTGTTACCGTGATTGTTGGTGGCGAATAATCAGGTCATGCATATGACTGAGGCTAAAGCGCATCTTCGCCTCAGTCAGCATCACTGAAAGCGTTTTTTGCGTGCCAGCAAGTAATATAAAAACGCACCCAGCAGGTTTAAAAAGAAAATCACCAAAAACCACACCAGTTTGTCCTCGCGTTGCTCGGCCAGGCAATCCACCAGCATCCACAACCAGAATACCCCCAGCGCCAGCGCGATGAATCCGCCAAATATACCCATGCCAAAAATAAACTCCATGCTTTATCCTTATTTGCTGAACAACGGCAATATACCATTGCCTGTACGAAAACGCGCAAGCACGATATGAGTGGGTGACGCTGGTCTTGAATGTGATTGTATGTATTTTGTGAACGTACACATCAAAACATAGGCACGGCATCGTCGCGGGGTGACATAGGCTGGCTTCAGTCAGACCACACTTGGTTATAATGGCGTTTTTGTTTGCGGTGTTTGCATGAATCAGGTGCGTATCAATGCCGGGCACTGGCGTCGCCGTGTCATTCAATTTCCCGATGCCGAAGGGCTACGGCCGACACCTGACCGTGTTCGCCAGACTGTGTTTAACTGGCTCGGTCAGGACCTGACTGGTAAGCGTTGTCTGGACCTGTTTGCTGGCACCGGTGCACTGGGGTTTGAGGCGCTGTCACGTAATGCCAGTAGCGTCACCATGTTAGAGCTGGCGAGGGCGCCATGGCAGGCATTGTTGCGTAATCAGGCGACCCTGCAGGCCGAGCGTGCCGATATTCGCCAACTCGATGCACGCCAGTTTTTATTACAAAATCGTCAGCGTTTTGATGTGATTTTTTGTGATCCGCCTTACCGTAAGGGGTGGTTAGCGCAGTTATTACCGTTGTTGGCCGCGCACTTGCAGCCTGAGGGTTATTTGTATGTCGAGGCGGAATACGCCTTGCTGTCCGAGTCACCGTGGCAAGTGGTAAAATCTGGCAAGGCTGGACAAGTGTTTTATCACCTGCTGCAAGTGCAAGCGGTGTCGTCGGCCCCATTGCCTGAAACTGCGAGAGATCCAATATGAGTCAGTTACGCCTTGCTGTATACCCTGGAACCTTTGACCCGATTACGCTGGGGCATGAGGACATTGTGCGTCGTGCAGCCAAGTTGTTTGACCGTGTAATTGTGGCGGTGGCTGGCAGTACCAGTAAAGCCACACTGTTCAGCTTGCAGGAGCGTGTGACACTGGCGCAGTCGATTTTTACCGGGGCCGATAATGTCGACGTCCTGGGTTTTGATGGCTTGCTGATGCAGTTTGTGCAAGAC
>CAYYBN010000252.1:0-3292 GCA_964470225.1 uncultured Methylotenera sp.
TTCAAACGCCAGATGGCAACCTTTCTAAAGGCATGCGGCAATTGAATGGTGTTTAGAAAACTTTGGGGTCGGGTCTAGCTATGTAGCATAATCTATTAAAGTTGCTTATAAAAACTACGCGAAATCGCAGGGTCTAGTCTTGCATTGCAATAGTTTGCTCGGTTTTAGGCACAGTTTAAAACCCGGCACCTATCCACGCCAACCTATGGCGGGTTTTTTGAAGTGCTTGCCTCAAGCCATGTGCCAACTGACTTTCTCGGTCGCAATCAATGTACTTAAGCCTTGCAGGCGTATGACCTGCTGAATGCCAATGTAGGGAGTGGCGGTTTCAGGCAGTATCTGACAGTCACCAGGCAGGTCACTTTATGGGCGCAAAAAAGCCCTGAATTGTCAGGGCTTAGTCATGGTATGCGGCGATAACTCACCCCTAAACACATTAGAGGAATCTGTTTTGGGGATTAATTTGCCTGGGCTATTTTTCTTCAATCATCCGGTACATCGGAGCCAATTTTGCCAGCAATTTATTTTGCGAGCGGAATGGTACGTTGTGTTTATCCATTGCCAATTGAAAATCTTCTACCAGCGCGTTAAAGGCGGCACGGTTGATTTTTAAGCCAGTGTGAGAAGATTTCATGTCTCTGCCAGGATAAGTACAACCGCCATTCATCAATTCACACATTTGCTCGACCAGCATGGCTTTGATGTAGGTTTGCTTTTCGTTATCGAAGTAAGGTTTGGTTCTGGGGTCGGCGACCAGATTAATCATAAAATCATCCATGATTTTGACCAATCCTGGTTTGCCGCCAAAGTCTTGAAATACTTCGTTGGTTTCCATGGGGGTATTGCCAAGGTTGGGGCTGGGTTCGGCAAGGGTGACTGAGGTGCAAGTCACCATAACCAGTGCTATCGAAACACGTATTAAATGGTTCATCATGATTTATCCTTTAAACTAAAAGCCAAATTGTGCAGATAAGTAAACACCGTCTTGTGTGCCATAGTTGGCACCCACCGGTTTGACGGTGGCGATATTGCCAAGATTGACGTATGCCAAAGTCACGGCCACATTTTTGGTTGGGGCATAGGCGACAAAAATATCAAAGGCGTCTTCTTCTTTTAGGTCAACCACATTTTGTCCGCCAAACAACGCTGCATTGGCAGGGCTGCGCAGGTTGTTTGGTTTCATCCGATACTCGGCGCCTACAGCCAGTTTTTTGTTAATCAAATAAGCAGCAGAAAGCTCCAGTTGCGGTTTGTAGTTGTCGTCACGCGATCCGCCAAAGCCAAGTAAACCAAACTGGTTGGCTTTGGTGAGTCTTAGGGTGCTGTTTACCAAAAAGCTTTGATCGAGAAACAGTTTGGTTGCTGCAACATAGACATCCACGCCCTCGGCACTTTTGGCACCGATCACGGCGCTTTTGATAAATTTTTCATCATGATTACGTTTGTACTGCAGGCCTACCGCCACTTGTGGCATCCAGGTATCTGCATCCAGTACCGCCTCACCCAAAACACGTAGCTTGGCACCAATAATGGTTTGGTCTAGGGTATCGCGACCAATGACATCGGCGCCTAAACCGGCTCCAACCTTGTTTCTTAAATTACTTACGTCAAACTTTTGTTCAGCGATAGACAATTCAAAGCGGTCATAAAACCCAACAGTGACACCATAACTGTCCAGCTTGTAGTCGCCTGTTTTGGCATAGGTGTAATGCACATTTGCACCAATCTCATCATTGGTACCGTAACCACCAATCACCGCCCATGGCGTCAGACCACCACCAGCAGCACCTTCTACTTGCGACACCCCGCCAGTGAGCAATAACTTGTTACTCACCGACATGTCAGCCTGTGCAACAGTGGATGTCAGTGCACCCACGATCAAGACGCCGAGCGACCATGGGCGTTTTTTAATGTAATGCATGAAATGCATGATTTTTCCTTTTTAAGAATGGGACAACGAACCTTGTCTATACGCTTGGTGACTGCTGCTTGGATGCATCGTAAACAAAATAAGCATCGTCAACGCAACCTAAAAAGGTGTGCAATCAATACGAAGATGGTTAACCTTAAAGGCTTCTCGCCTAGAAATGCGCACAAAAAACGCCCCGCAATTCCAAGGCGTTTAGTCATAGGGAAATCGCATGAAATCGCGGGGGCAGGGCTTGCATTGGGACATTGGCCTGGGTTTTAGAAACAGAATAGAGTGATGCTGGGGGCAGCGTAAAAATGCATTGGAATATGTTTAGGCCCACCCTACCTAAACATAAAAGCTTCAATCCTTCTTAGTATATCCCGCCTCACTTTGGCTTCTAATTGCTAACAGAAAAACAGTATGTATCTCTGAAACATAGCGGTAAAGGGCGATGTAACCATGCGAGCGACGCCCTATGACAAGCGCCCAGACTAGAGGGCCGAGCGATGTATGGGCTATTGCTGACAATGTTGATGGCACGGATGATTTCTTCAATCCGCCACTGTGGTGGTGCCTGCGTGCTTTGCTGTTTCAGCGACGCGGCTTTTAAGCTCTTCTGAGAATCGGAGGTTCCTAGTGCTCATGATGCACACCCAATAACAAATTCAGATGTATGTACACACAAGTGCTACAGATTAAAAAGGAATGCCATGTGGTCAGGTGTTGAATTTCGACATTTTGCTACGCTTCAGCTACAAAAAAGCCCCGGAACTTCCGGGGCTTTTTGCTTGGTGTTTAGTGTTACCAAACCACGACATATCACTTAAGCGAAGTTCGCCGCTGCGAAGTCCCAGTTCACCAGATGATTCAGGAAAGTTTCCACGAATTTTGGACGGGCGTTGCGGTGGTCGATGTAGTAGGCGTGTTCCCATACGTCGATGGTCAGCAGGGCTTTGTCGCCTGTGGTCAGCGGCGTGCCAGCGGCGCCCATGTTGACGATGTCGACAGAGCCGTCGGCTTTTTTCACCAGCCAGGTCCAGCCGGAACCGAAGTTACCCACGGCTGAGGCTTGGAAGGCTTTTTTGAAGTCTTCGTAGCTGCCCCATTTGGCGTTGATGGCGGCAGCCAGCGCGCCAGTGGGTTCGCCACCACCGTTAGGGCTCAGGCAGTTCCAGAAAAAGGTGTGGTTCCAGATTTGGGCAGAGTTGTTGTACACGCCGCCAGAAGATTTTTTAATGATGTCTTCGAGGCTGGCGGTTTCAAACTCGGTGCCTTTGATCAAGTTGTTCAGGTTGGTCACGTAGGCTTGGTGGTGTTTGCCGTAGTGAAATTCAAAGGTTTCTTCGGACATGTGAGGTGCCAGTGCGTTTTTGGCATATG
>CAYYBN010000253.1:0-3284 GCA_964470225.1 uncultured Methylotenera sp.
ACTTTTGGATGCGGAGCTTCATAGTGACTCTCTTTAAAAAGAATATATCTAGATTGTGGATATGTTTATGGAGTGTGTAAAGCGACAAATCGATGGTCAGTCTCGATAGATTTGGTGCTCAAACACACAAGAACTTTCAAATCGCATTGATCATCAACCAAAGCTGCTAATCGCGGTTTTTTATTCTTTAGGATTCTTATTAATGTACATTTTGTACAAATTAGACAATTTGTACTATTATTGCGTGAATAGGAGGGTTGATTATGCAATACGTTTCTGCAACAGAGGCCAAACAAAACATGGCGGCATTGATTGATACCGCACAGCGTGAGCCAGTGACCATTCGTCGCCAAAACCGTGATGTGGCGATTGTGCTTTCGCCTATTGAGTATCAACGCTTGCGTGGGTTGAATTTGGGCGAGTTTCAATCGTTTTGTGACCGTGTAGGTCAGCAGGCGGTGGCTAATGGCTTGAGTGAGGATGCATTGGCTGAGTTGCTAGCCAATGAGTGAGGCGTTAAGGGTTGTTTGTGATACCAATACCTTAATGAGTTATCTACTTTTGCCACACAGTGCCCCGGCGCTTGCGGTGCGTAAAGCGTTGGCGCAAGGGGTGTTATTGGTTTCTGAATCTACGCTTAGTGAATTAGCCGATGTGTTATCGCGCCCAAAGTTTGACCGTTATATTTCAATTGAAGACAGGCAAGCGTTCTTTAAGCTGTTTAGTCGCGTGTATGAACGCGTGAATATTGTGTGCCCTGTCACCGCTTGCCGTGACCCTAAAGATAATCAGTTTTTAGAGGTGGCGGTGAATGGTGATGCATCTATGATCATCACTGGCGATGCAGATTTGTTGGTGTTGCACCCTTTTCAAGGCGTTTCAATTTTGACTGCTGCGCAATTTGATGCGCTACCGTGAGTCCGCGCGAGCCATACAGGCTTAAGTCCCGCAATCCAACATTTGGAATACCTAAGCCGCTTATCGCGGCTTTTTTCTTTTCGCAACAATCACATTAAATGATACACTTTATTTAATGTATATCATTTTTAGAGGTGAATGTATGCAAGTGGCAAAATGGGGTAACTCACTGGCAGTGCGCTTGCCTGCCAGTGTGGTGCAGGCCTTGAACTTAAAAGAAGGTGAAGAGATTGATTTGCATGTGGTGGGCGAGCGTAGTTTGGAGGTGAGCAAGCAAGCCAGTGCCAAAGAGCTGTTGCTGCGTTTGCGTGGCTTACGCGGGCGTTTGCCTGAAAGTTTTAAGTTTGATCGGCTAGAAGCTAACCTGAGAGATGGCGACAATTGAGCAAGCCGTTTATTGATAGCAATGTGATTTTGTATTTGCTCTCGGCCAATGCGCGCAAGGCGGATCAGGCTGAACACATTGTGGCCTCGGGTGGCGTCATTAGCGTACAAGTGCTGAATGAAGTGACCTCGGTTTGTCGTAAAAAATTAACCATGGACTGGGCGGAGATCGAGGCTGTTTTGCAAGCGATAAAAGCCAGTCTTGATATTGTCCCGCTGACCGAAGCATCACACAACAAAGCGGTGGCGATTGCGCAACGCTACAAACTCTCGTTTTATGATGCGCACATCTACGCGTCGGCTATGATTGCCGGGGCGAGTGTGTTGTTATCCGAAGATATGCAAGCTGGGTTGAACATGGATGGTTTAACCGTCAAGAGTCCTTTTGTATAGTGTTGCTATACAAATTGCGCTAATGTATAGTTTCACTATACGCAAAAATCAACGCATAAATGATTAAAAGCTTTCGCCATAAAGGCCTTGAAGCGTTTTATACCAGTGGTTCAAAGGCTGGCATACAAGCTCATCATGCAGAGAAACTTAGGCTGCAGCTAAGCGCTTTAAATGCAGCAATTTCTGCTGACGACTTGAAAGCCCCTGCATCTTGGCGATTACACGCCTTGAGTGGTGAGTTAAAAGGATTTTACTCGCTGACCGTAAATGGTAACTGGCGGGTCATTTTTAGATTTGACGAAAGTGACGTTGAGCTCGTTGATTACTTGGATTATCACTAGGAGATTGCTATGGAGATGCACAATCCACCTCATCCTGGCGAGGTTCTAAAAGAGTACTTGCCAGAAAACTTAAGTATTACCGATGCTGCTAATCATCTGAAGGTGACGCGTGCAGCGTTATCTCGTATCCTCAACGCACACGCTGGTATTAGTGCTGAGATGGATTTGCGCCTGTCAGATGCATTAGGTACCTCACCTGGTTTATGGTCACGCATGCAAGTTCAGTATGATATTTGGCATGCAAAGCAAAACTATAAACAACGTATTGAACCATTTGAAAAAGCGGCTTAGCGAGCCGCTTTCTTAACAGCACGAAAAGAATCAACACTTAATTGCCTGGTGATGGTTTTGATTTCCAGTGTCTGCTTGCCTTTTTGATACACAAACGTGCAGCCGTCGATTTCCATCGAAATACAATCTTTGACCTCCGTCATGCCCGATGCGTACACTTCTTGCGCGTACAAACTCAATTGTTCAATCTTGGTATTAGTCATGGGCTGCCATCCTTTATCCACCAGCGTTTGCCGCACCTCTTGGTATGACTGCCCTGCTTGAATAAAGGCTAAATCATCCGCAGCAAAGGCTTTGCTGCTGAACATCAGCATGGCGGCGACTAAGGTGTGTGCAAGGATTGTGTTATTCATCGTTTTGTTCACCCAACATTAATCTATCAAGTCATCACCAAGAAGCGAGTATTTGCTTAGTAAGCGCAATGACACATTTGTTCTTTGAAAAGGCTGCATTGAACTTTATTGCATGCTGAAACACAAAAGCATGCAATGTTTGAAAGCCATATCACAAATGTGGCTTTTTTATTTGGTTACCACAAGTACCCTTTAAGGAGTTTTTATGCGTATTATTACCTTTGTACTCGCAGGGTTGGCCTGTTCATTACCTGTACTGGCCAGCACTAACACCACGAGCAATTCTAACGTGTCTGCTACCATTGAGCGGTTGGCAGCACAAAAAGTGTTTATTCAAACCATGAATCAATGCAGCTCGCCCAAGCGGTTATCTCAATTGATGATGAAGGCATTGGCTGATGTGGATAACTATTCTGCCAAGGCCAAAAATGCCAGTGTATTTGAAGAAATTATGCTGAATAATCCGAGTTGTGCCATTTTGGCCTTAAACGAAATGCCTGCCAAAAAATGCGAACAGTTTGAAGAAAACTTTATTCGTGAAACGTTTTACATCCCCCGCGACCAAATTAAAGAATCACTCTCTAAAGCCAGTAATGTTGATAAG
>CAYYBN010000254.1:0-3277 GCA_964470225.1 uncultured Methylotenera sp.
ATAATGGGCTCTCAATTAGATAACAGTGGTCTGAGTCAATTCTGTTGCCAGAGTGCCATGGAGGCATTCCTGATTAACATGAATACGGGCTCATTAAATGGCTTTAATAGTTTTGTGTTTCAGCGCTGGTAAGCTCTGACGCAGGTTCTTAATGTAATTGCGGTTAATGTTGGCCACCACAATACCGGAGCCACGTGGCAGACGGTCCAGCACTACGCCCCATGGGTCGACAATCATACTATTGCCATGCGTTTCGCGCCCTGACAAATGGTAGCCGCCTTGTGCCGAAGCCACCACATAGCACAGGTTTTCAATGGCGCGGGCACGCACTAAGGTTTCCCAGTGTGCCTTACCGGTGGTTTCGGTGAATGCAGAGGGCACGACGATTATATCGACCTCACCCATGGCTCTGAACAGTTCTGGAAAGCGCAAGTCATAACAAATTGACAAGCCAATGCGGCCAAATGGCGTCTGTAGGGCGACGACGGTATCGCCCGATTCGATGGTCTTTTCCTCATGGTAATGTTCTGTGCCCATGTCGAGGCCAAACAGGTGAATTTTGTCGTAGCGGGCAACTTGTTCACCTTTGTCGTTATACACCAGGCAGCTATTGCGGACCTTGTTGGCGTAGTGGCTTTCCATCGGCACGGTGCCAGCCACTATCCACAACTTAAAGTGCTTGGCGGTTTTGCTCAGAAAGTCCTGTATTGGGCCGTGGTTGGGTTTTTCGCGTATAGTGACTTTGTCAAAGTCCTTCAGTCCCATAATGCAGAAATACTCGGGCAGGACCACCAGCTTGGCACCTGCTTTGGCAGCCATCCCTATCAGGCGTTTAGCCTCCACCAGATTGGCTGAAACACTGGGGCTGGAAGCCATCTGGATAGCAGCCACTTTGACGATATCTTCAGTGACGGTGTTTTTCAACTTTTTGGTATTTTTGTCTGTCATGATCGCGCTCGTTTTCCTATTTATGGTTTTGAATAGTTAGGCGTTACTTTATCAATATCCACTTCTTGCGGATTGTCCCAGGTGCCCGTGATAGAGTATTCACTGGATGTGATTTGGTTGAGCGGGTCTTTCAGTAGCTTTTGTGCAACAAATGCTGCCACGCCCACAATTGGGCCTCCAGCCCATGCGGCCAATGAAAGCGTATCACTAACATGCGGTGATACTTTAATCTTAAGCTGTTGAGTCTCGGTTTTTAAATTGGTTTCACCTTTGATCGTGGCATCGGCCGCCGGGCCAGTCATGTAGAGGTCTTGGCTACGTAAAATACCGTCGTTAATGTTGGCGGTGCAGGTGATGCGGTCATAAGCAAACCCTTCGCTAAACAGGTCGCGGAAATCCAGCGTCAATCGTCTGGGCAGACTTTGTAAACTGAGTAAACCAAACAATCGCCCGACGCCGGGTTGCACTTTGAGAATCTGGCCTTTCTCCAGTAGCAATTTAAAGTGGCCATCCAGCCGTTCTACGGCAAACTCGTGCGGACTGCCAGGCCAGCCCAGTTGTGCGCTCATGTTGGCATTGCCGCCTTTAATCAGTTCACCTGGCTGGAAGCGTTGCAGCGTTTTTCCCAGGTTGCTCGAGGTCAGTGTGAATTTGAGTTGTGTTTGCGGGTTGCGCACGGTATTGCGCCACACACCATCGGCCACCAGTTGGCTATCTGGATTGGCGATGCTCATCCGTTGTATGACCCAGTTATCGCCACTGTTATAGGCTTTGACGTCCAGTTGCCCCAGCATCTTGTCCCCAAATTGAAACTCCTGCGAGCTCAGTTCAATCTCTGGATACGCGCTGGTCAGGCGGCGTATCTCGGTGGGTGGTTTACTTTCACTTTGCGACTGGCTGCGCGGGATACGCAGGTAGTCAAGTTTGGCAATCAGTTTGTTTTGTTTGCCTTGCAGCCAATCGGCTTCGCCAGCCAGTTCCTGTGACTGTACCGTCAGCTTGAGTTTATCGGGCCCTGGGGTGATTTGAAGTTTGATCTGATGCAGGTTACGTTCAAACAATTGCAACACACCGGCACTGACTTCGATGGATTTAACCGGTAGACCGGATGCACTATAGCTGCTGTTGTCGGCATCCGCAGGCTGTTTTTTCAGATACTCCAGCCAGTCATCCACATTCAGCCTGGCGATGTCTGCATGCAGGCTGAGCGTATCGTCGGCAGGCTGCCGTGCCGGCGTGTTGATGGCAATATCACCACCACTGACACGGGTGGAAGTACCATCATGGCGCCGGGTGAGTTTGGCGTTAATCCAGTGATCATATTGAATTTCAATATTGTCTTGCTGGCTGTTTTCCTGACGTAAGTTAATCTGCAGGTTGGCAGGGAGTTCCGCAGCCTTGGCAAATGGTTGCGGCAAACTGGAGGTCAAACCATTCAACTGGCTACGGATTTCCAGTTGTAACCGAGGTTTCTGAATGAACAGGTTGGCTTTCCAGTCTGTGCTGCCATGCAGGGCATCGGTCAGCAGGTTGCGGTCGAGTTGGCGCAAGGCCGTATCGGTAATACGGCCACTGGCCTGAATCACAATAGATTTATCGGGGCGGCTGGTTAGCGATTGCAATTGCGCCGGGTTATCGAATAGCTGCAATGAGATATTTTGCGCCTGTATGCCTTTATCCGTGAATTTTAAGTGGCCGTTGATCTTATCCAACATAGGCAGCCCCAAATTGTCATCGGCATCAATGTGGCCATTTTTAATGGTGTAGTCGCCCTGGTAATGCGCAGCTTCCAGATGTTCCAGCGGGATATGCAAGTCCAGTGCAAGTTCGGCGTCGCCACTGGCTTTCAAATGGTCGGTAAACCCCATGGTGACTTCTTTTACCGGACTGCTGTTGATGAATTTGATGCCTTGTTCGACCTTGCCCTTGAGTTGTGACTGTATATTGAGTATCGGGTCATCCGCATCCAGTTGTGCAATGTCGGCGTGGGCACGCACAATTTGCTGCCCCACGGTATTGCCGGCATGGACTTCAATGTCCATACGCTTGCCCTCAAACTTGAGTTGTGCCTGCAGGTCGTTGACATATGGCCAGCCGGTACCGTACTCAAGTTGGGCCTGTGCTACTTGTGCTGTAACGCGGAACAACCCTTTGGCAGGATCGGATTGCCGGTTTATGTTTAATTTTGGTCGCCTTTATTTTGATATTCAAATAAATCACCTTTAACGGAACGGATCTTATGCAATTACTCAAAATGATACTGATCGGAATCCTGATTTCAGGATGTACAGCCAAACAGGAAAAAATCAAGCCCATTGCAAATTATGAT
>CAYYBN010000255.1:0-3248 GCA_964470225.1 uncultured Methylotenera sp.
GCAGTCACGGTGTTTTCAAAACCGAACGGCGCGCCGATGGCTACCACCCAGTCCCCGACATTGCTGTTTTTAGTACTGCCCAGTTTTACTGTAGGCAGGTCTTTGGCGTCGATTTTCAGTACGGCGACATCGGTGGGTTTATCCACACCAATCACCTTGGCCTTGAACTCGCGCTTGTCAGTCAGTTTGACTGTGACTTCTTCCGCTTTATCGACCACGTGGGCGTTGGTCAGTATCACGCCATCGGCTTTGATAATAAAGCCTGAGCCCATGCCGCTGACCGGGGTTTCAGTCTGGGGTTGCATGGGTTGAAAGCGGCGGAAAAACTCGAAAAACGGGTCACTGGGATCAATGCCGGGAAATGCAGGACTGCCTGCTGTTTTTACAGTGCCGGAGACACTGATGTTGACCACGGCCGGCCCCTGGCTGGCAGCAATACTGGCAAAATTGGGCAACGTGATGTAGGCACTGGGGGCGGCCATGGTTTGCGCCGCGACCGGGGCAGTGGCTTGTGCCTGATTCAACCACAAATTGTCTTGTACCCAATAGCCGACACCCAGCACGCTGGTGACCGCCAGTGGCAAGATAAACCATTTAGCTTGAGGGAGTTGCATGTGTGTTCCTTTCTGTCAAAAAACGACCAGACGCGCCGGACACAGGCTGCATGCAGCGGTGACCGGCGGGCCCGCATACGATTGCATGGGTTTGCATTCAATTGCTTAGAATCTGCGCGCTTGGGTGAAGTTTCGGCTTCTTTGTAACAAATTGTTTCTCTACAATAGCGCTTATGTACGAAGCTGACCTACGCCAACTCTCCATCCGCTTTAGCCAAGCTGGCCGCCTTGAAGCCATTTTGTTGCGTCCGCAACGTGGTGTCGCCTGTGTGTCTGTTGAGAGCGTGCGTGCCATCACCGGTCTGGGACTGGAAGGTGACCGCAGCACGCAACCTGCTCATAAAGTGGCTGGTAGCAGCAAACGTCAAGTCACTTTGTTGCAAGCCGAACATTTGCCAGTCATTGCAGCGCTGACTCAACAACCGGCGCTGGAGGCTGCCTGGTTGCGGCGTAACCTGCTGATTAGCGGACTAAATTTGCTGGCAGCCAAACGGCTGTTCAAAGACCAGCAATTGCAGTTATGTATCGGTGAAGCAGTATTTGAGATTAGCGGGCCATGCGAACCATGTTCGAAAATGGAACGTATACTGGGGCCCGGTGGCTACAATGCCATGCGTGGACACGGTGGTGTCACCGCCCGTGTATTGCAAGGCGGCTGGATGGCGGTGGGCGATACTGTACAGGTGACCAGCAGTACCAGTAACACCTCATTATTTGATTGATAAACCAAATTTGATTAATAAACCCATTGTTTGGTCGGGTTTGGCTAAAAGCTGATTTCTACGCCTGAATTAGGGCGTATAGCGCAAGCCCAAAGACCACCAGCGCGTATCACCATTGCCCTGCACTTGCTGGCCCAGTGTGGTGTCAATCTGCAAGCGGTCAGGCATCAGGCTGTAACGTACGCCTAACTGAAAAAACGGCGCCTGCCGGTCATCACCATACACTTCAACAATGCCTTGCAGTTGGGTTTTCAGCGGCAACTCGGCTCCCAAGCCATAGGTCGACTTCAGGCGTTGTCTGCCGTTGTCGCGTAGCACACCCACATTCACATGCAACACCACCTCATTGTCAAACGCATACGAGGCCGGCATATACACATACTGGTTGCCGAACTGGTTGGGGCCGGGATTAATGTCAGGATGCATAATTTTGCCTGCCGCCAGGCCTATGCCCCATTGCTGGCTGGCCATGGGTTGCAACAAGGTTTTGAACTGCAATACATAATCGCGGCTATTGCTGGCCGAGGCGTCGTCCTGCCTAAATGCGCCACCGCCGACCGTAAACTCCAGATTGCCCTGCGGATTACAGGCCGGTAAAGCCCAGGCTTCCTGACTGTCTGCATAGCTCCGCAGCCAGGTTTCCAACTGACAATGGCCACTGCGGGTCAGTCTGGCATCATCGGTGACAAACGGACGTGCAGCATGCGCCATCTGACTCGTGCATGCCAATAAATAGCAGAAAACAAAGTTAGGGATGCGGTACATGACTATCCTTGCATGTCACTGCGTGACACTCTTCACTGCTGGGTATCACGATATGAAAACGGTATTTCCGCCGATAGCAGCCTAAACGCGCTGCCAGACGGATTAACTACAGGACTGGAGATTAAACCACGTGATTGTCACCAACATATGACAATGTTTGGAGGTAACGGATGTATTGATATCGTAAAACTTGCAGCCGCCTGCAAGCGCGGTAGCCATGATGACCCCGCACCATCTGCATGTCATTACGGTGTTTGGCGAATTCGATCGTTGGGGTATGCGTTGACAAAGCGATGTGACACGCGCTGTATCAGCAAGCGATTT
This sequence comes from uncultured Methylotenera sp., assembly GCA_964470225.1. Classification (GTDB taxonomy): domain Bacteria; phylum Pseudomonadota; class Gammaproteobacteria; order Burkholderiales; family Methylophilaceae; genus Methylophilus. The sequence continues at coordinate 2,426 of CAYYBN010000255.1, forward strand.
TTGGCGTTAGCTCAGCATGAATCATCGTATTTGTAGGGCACGATGACTTCACGTGAAGCCAGCACAATCTCACGTAAAAAACACAACAAGGCCAAAATCAGTGAACCCATGCAGACGATAAATGAACCCATGACCACATGCGGTAGTTTGAAGCCGGTTTCAACCGAGATGAACATGCTGGCAATAGATACGCACACACACAAGGCAGCCAGTGTTGCCAACGCAATGGCCCTTCGCAGCCAAGTGGTTCGTCTGACGATGATTTTTAGCTCATCATGAAAGCGTGGTTTTTTCTCAGCAGGCATGTCATTTAACAGTCGCGCGCGGTCTATGGAACGGCCAAGGCGGCCAATCAGTACCCCCAAAATGGAGCCAATACCCGTCAGCAAAAACACCGGTGCCACCGCATCCCGTATCGCCTCGGACACACTATGCAAATCAATCACAATCAAATACCCGATTCTAAAAGCGAATATTTTAAAACCAGCCGGCCCCTGCTGGACAGGCATATTTATAAAACTTGCGCGATATCAGCGTGACTGCGGCCGCCACTGACAAGCAGGGTAATTTGACTTATGCTAATGGCCTATGAATAGCGATAGGCACGAATAGCATGGATATTTCTTTACAAGTTTGGCAGCAGGCACTGCTTGGCGGTCTGTTGATTGGCATGGCCGTCAGCCTGACGGCCTTGGGGCTGGGCAGAATCGCTGGCATCAGCGGTATCGTTGCCTTAAGCATACGCGGCACAGCAAGTGAGACCGGCTGGCGACGCGCGTTTATCGTTGGTTTATTGTCGGCCCCGCTGGTGTGGCAATGTTTT
>CAYYBN010000256.1:0-3205 GCA_964470225.1 uncultured Methylotenera sp.
ACGCCCGCGTGAAGGCCATGATGTACGTATTGAGTCTTCAAGGCTGGAAATTGCGCCCGCTTATAGCATCCAATGGCAGCGCGATGTGTTTGATAATTCCCTCGCCGTAGTGCACTTTACACAGGCCGGCAACCGCCTGACGATTGCCAGTGAGGTCGTGATACATCACTATGACCAAGCGCCTTTTGATTTTTTGCTGGCTGATTATGCCAGCATCTACCCTTTTCAGTATGCGCTAGAGGAGCAAGCAGATTTACGTGCTTATCAACAAGTGATTTTTTTGAACGACCAGTCTGCCATCTACAATTGGCTGCAACAATTTGCCTTGCATGGCATGTACACCTTTAATATGCTGATGATGCTCACGCAGGCCATTCACAACCAGTTTCACTATCAAATGCGCGAAGAAGCCGGTGTACAATCTCCAGCCTATACGTTGCAAAACCGAAGCGGCTCTTGCCGCGATTACGCCACGCTACTGATTGAAGCCTGCCGCTGTCTGGGTCTCGCCAGTCGTTTTGTCAGCGGCTACCTGCATGCCCCTGCCACCGAAGTAGGCAATGCCAGCACCCATGCTTGGGTAGAAGTCTATTTGCCAGGCACAGGCTGGAAAGGCTTCGACCCCACCATTGGGGAAGTCACCAGCAACAAACACATTGCTGTGGCCGTCGCCCGCAATCCAGAGGCGGTTCCCCCTGTAGCCGGCAGTTTTACAGGCTTAGGCTACAACGCCCCCAGTATGATGGTGGATGTGCAGGTGAATTTGCTGGTTTGACTTAAACGGTATGAAGCCACAACCTCATTACTCAGCGCATACAAAGCCTATTCCTTGACACTCGGGCTCCAAAACGCCTGCGCTACCAAGGCATCTTCAGATAAGCTCGATACCAAATCATCCAGCCGCTGTGTTTGAATAGCGCTCATGACTAGCACGGCTTCAATTTCTACGCGGTCATCGCCAAACGGATGTACGCGCATAGATTGGAGGGTAAGGCCAGACAATTCCAGTTGTGCATGTAGTGTACAACAAAAAAGGAGCGCCGAAGCGCTCCTTGATTTGTGCATAGTTACCTAAACTATTGGTTGTTACCGCTCAAGAGCACCTTGGGATTGAACTGGATTTTTTTGCTAGCTTTTAGTGAGGCTATATATGCATAGGTCATTTCTGCACCTAGCGCGGCCTGGTATAAGCGTTGCGCATTATCAGCCAGCTCAGGTTCGTTTTTCAGCTTTTCGGCCACAGCAATCACCTTCATTAGGGTGTACCCCTTGTTGGTTTCATTTAATCCGGCATAAGCCGGTAACGTGTGGGCATTGATTTTGAAAATTTGCTTCATCACAGCATCAGTCAGGCCTTGGGCATTTTTACGGTCTATGGTCACTGGGGTAATCCAGTCAGCATCGACAGTTTTGCCTGCTTTGAGGTCAGCGAGCAAGCTTTCACCTTTTTGCCGGGCAAGTTTGCTGGCAGCTTCCATTTTGAGCAGGGCAGCAATGGCATCTTTGACTTCGTCAAACTTGCGTGGGGCCTCAGGCGAATAGCTCACCAGACGCGCGGCCACAAGATTATTGGGGGAGACTTCGACTGCTTCGGTGTTACGTTTTTCTTTTAACACTTCATCAGAAAATACCAATGAGGCCAAACGCTCGCTTTTAAAGAACTTGGCTAACTCTTCGCGTGAAAGCGCACCAGAGGTTTGAACCTGCAAATTAAATTTTTTGGCAGCGGGCTCTAAACTCCCTGACTGTTCGTAAACAGTATTGCCAAAGTCATCTGCCATTTCTGAATACTTGGCCTGTGCCTTCTGGAACAACAATTCGGCTTTGATTTTGAGTTTGAGGGCATCGAAGCTGGCAGACTCACCGCTAATGCCATTCAGCTTGATGATATGGAAACCAAATTCAGACTCAACCACATTACTGATTTCACCCACTTTCATGGTGAATACCGCATCTTCAAATGGCTTCACCATGGCACCACGGCCAAAGCTACCTAAGTCTCCACCTTTGCCAGCAGAACCGGTATCTTGTGAGTTTTCAATGGCTAGTTTTTCGAAACTATTGGGGTTGGCCTTCACCTGTTTGAGGATGGCTTCGGCTTTTGCCTTGGCAGCAGCTTTTTCCTCAGGTTTGGCGTTGCTATTGAAACCGATGAGAATATGGCTAGCCTGACGTTGTTCGTCTCCTTGCAACTTGGCTGCATTTTCATCGTAATAGGCCTTTAATTCCTCATCGGTGACTTGTACTGTAGGCATTAACCCTGCCGCTGACAGCAACACAAACTGGATAGTGGCCTTAGCGGGGGCAATAAATTTGGTTTTATGTTGGTCGTAATAAGCCTGGACTTGCTCAGGCTGAACGTCGACCTGCGGCAGGAACTCAGCGGCTTTGATGTCATATACGGTGACTTCACGCTGTTCAAACTCGCCTCGTAGCGACTGCTCAGCCACTTTTTTTGGCATAAACACCAAATTACTCAAACCATCTCTCACTTGTTGACCGACCAAATCGGTTCTAACGCTTTGCTCAAATTTGGCTGGCGTTAATTTATTCTGTGACAACAACTGATTGTAAATTTCTTCTGAAAATTTCCCTTTATCCTGAAATTCTGGCATGGCAAAAATATGCTGTGACAGTTGCTCATCGCTCACTTTAAAGCGATATTCTTGAGATGCGTCTTCAATCAGTTTACGGGTAATAATACCGTTCAACACGGACTGTTTAAATGCAGCGCTTTCCAGCATGGCAGGATCAATTTTTTGTCCTTGCGACTGCATGAAGTTTCTAGCATTTTCAACCGCATTGGAAAATTCCTGAATTGAAATTTTATGACCATCTACCTTGGCAACGGCAACCTGACTGCCCGCTTGATTCAGATAGGAGTCGATACCAAATAAGGCAAACGGAATAGTAATAAGTGCAAGAATGACCTTGGCCATCCAACCTTGTGTATGCTTTCTTAATGCTTCTAACATGACTTCTAACCCCATGGTCCAATTTTTATCACCCGCAAATATACCACAACCAGCCATACGGAATATGGCATTCATGCATGCAAGTTGAGTATCAATCGCTGAGCAAATACTTTTAGCAATCTCATTGACCAAAGAAAAAGCCCTGGGTTTCCCCAGGGCTTTAATTTGGCGGAGCGGACGGGGCTCGAACCCGCGACCCCCGGCGTGACAGGCCGGTATTCTAACCAACT
>CAYYBN010000257.1:0-3192 GCA_964470225.1 uncultured Methylotenera sp.
CACGCCAGACTGCACTTCATCGACCATCAGCAACCAGCCGTTGGCATCACAAATGGTGCGCAGAGACTGGAAGTAGGCTTTGAGATCGCCCGGAATATGAATGCCGCCCTCACCTTGCACCGGTTCCACCAGCACGGCCACCACGTTTTTATTGCTGGCGGCAATCGCTTTCACCGCTTCAATGTCATCAAAACCCACGCGCACAAAGCCGGGCACCAGCGGTTCAAAACCCAACTGTACTTTTTTATTGCCAGTGGCCGACAAAGTCGCCAAGGTACGGCCATGGAAGCTCTGATCCATGACAATAATCTCTGGCAGGTCTATACCCTTGTTATGGCCATACAAACGTGCCAGTTTGATGGCGGCCTCGTTGGCCTCGCAGCCGGAGTTGCAGAAAAACACTTTGTCCATGCCCGACAGCGCACACACTTTATCTGCCAGGGCAGATTGCTCGGCAATGTGGTAAATATTCGACACGTGAATCAAACGCGCAATTTGTGCGTTGAGGGCTTTAACAAACTTGGGATGGGCATGCCCCAGACCATTGACCGCCACGCCGGACAAGGCATCCAGATAGCGGTCACCGGCAGTATCCGTCAACCAGACACCTTCGCCTTTGGCAAAGGTCACTGGCAATCTGCCATAGGTGTTCATCAAATGTTCTGACATATCCATCCAACTTTCTAAAACAAAAACGGCGGCTTAAGCCGCCGTGTGCGCCCAAACCCTGCTAAAACCCTAATACCGCGCGGTGACTCAAGCCGTTGGCCATGAAAAATAACATGGGCAACGATAACATCATGTTGGTGCGCGATGCCAACATGGCCACACGTCGGGCCTTGTTTTTGGCCGCATCATTGGCAGGCACCATGCCCAGTATTTTTTGCTGGTTAGGCCAAATCAGCACCCACACATTAAACAACATAATGGTGCCCAACCAGGCACCCACACCAATCACTTCAAAACCGTTGCGCAAGGTAAACGCATCGGTGAAATTGGCACCCAGCAACGCAGCCCCGGCCACCCATGTGACTACTGCTGCCCAGCGGAACCACAACAAGGCGCGAGGCGCCACGTGTTTGCTAATACCAGCAGCGGTGCCATCGGCAGCCGCATCTTTCAATGCAGCCATTTGCACCAGATTAAAATAATACAGCAACCCTATCCAAGTAATGCCAGCCACAATATGTAACCAGCGGGCGATTGCAGGCAGTAACTCCATATTAGCCTCCAATTGCGACAAAGTTTTTCAAAAAGAACACCAATACTACGGTCAGAATCAAACCCGAAATAATGGTACCTGCCACAGACTCCAACGGATTTTTCACTACACTCCCCTTTTGATGATGACTGATTAAATGGTTATTCATCACGTGACTACGCAAACGTAAAACACTTTGATACTGCAACACATCAGGGTAAACGCCAAAACGTTAAATGTACCCACGGCATGCCCTTTAAAAAACCTTGTAACATCAAGCCAGCATTAATTTTTTTATGTTTCACGACACTAGCGAAACCAGCGCGCAGATTACCTGAAATGGCCGTTTTTGACAAGTTTGGACAACATTGCCAACCCGTCCCGCCGCGACCAGCCGACACTGCATTTGGGACTGGCTTTTTTTGGCCTTATAATGCGCGGCAACGAATCATCAAGCCGGTGTTACCGGGGCACAAACAGGAATATCAGGACATGGAAAGCACGCAAGTGGATGTGGTGTTGGTGGGCGGCGGCATTATGAGTGCCACACTGGCGGTATTGTTGCAACGCCTGGACCCGACGCTGCACATCACCATGGTTGAACGGCTGCCACAAGTGGCCCTGGAAAGCTCCGATGCGCTGAACAATGCAGGTACCGGTCATGCGGGCTACTGCGAGCTGAATTACACCCCGCAAACCAGCCAGGGCGACATTCAGATACGCCGGGCGCTGGAAATTAACGCCGCGTTTGAAACCTCGCTGCAATGCTGGTCTAGCCTGATCAAGCAAGGCGTACTCAATGCCGAGGCCTTTATTCAGCGCGTGCCACATTTAAGCGCGGTGTGGGGTGAGAAAGACATCGCTTTTTTACGCAAACGCCACGCACTTTTGCAGGCGCATCCCCTGTTTGCCGACATGCAATTCAGCCAAGAGGCCCACACGCTGCAAGACTGGATGCCGCTGATGATGGCAGGCCGCAACGGTCATTCCCACATGGCCGCCACCCGCGTGGCTTATGGTTCAGATGTGAACTTTGGCGCCCTCACCCGCCAACTAGTGGCCTATCTGCAAACCACACCCAACTTCAGGCTATTGACCGACAGCCGCGTGAGCAAACTCAAAGCGGGCAAAACAGGCCAGCGCTGGCAGGTGCGCGTGCAACAGCAGGCCACGGGTAAAGCAGAACTACTGCAGACCCCGTTTGTGTTTTTAGGTGCAGGCGGCGGCGCCCTGCCCTTGTTGCAGCAATCCGGCATTCCTGAAGCCAACGGCTATGGCGGCTTCCCGGTCAGCGGCCAGTGGCTCATTTGCAATAATCCGCAATTAATTCAACAGCACCATGCCAAGGTGTATAGCCAGGCCGCCGTGGGTGCGCCGCCCATGTCGGTGCCGCATCTGGATACGCGCCTGATAGACGGTAAACCAGCCTTACTGTTTGGCCCCTATGCAGGCTTTACCACCCGTTTTCTCAAACAGGGTTCACGCTTTGACCTGGCTAAATCAGTCAAACTCAAAAACCTGAAAAGCCTGCTGGGCGTCAGCCGGCATAATCTGGACCTGACCAAATACCTGATTAAAGAAGTGTTTCAAAACCACGAACAACGCATGCAAGCCTTGCGCGTGTTTTTGCCCGAAGCCAACAGCCACGACTGGACGCTGGCGCATGCCGGACAACGCGTGCAAATCATCAAACGCTGTCACCAGCATTGGGGCAAACTGGAGTTTGGCACTGAAATTGTCGCCAGTGCCGATGGCAGTCTGGCCGCATTATTGGGCGCTTCACCCGGTGCCTCGGTCAGTGTCAAAGCCATGCTGGACGTATTGCAACGCTGCTTTGCCCAGCGCATGCAAAGCCCGCAATGGCAACACACCCTCAAGGAACTGATTCCCGCCTTTGGGGAGTCATTAATTGACGACGCCCAGCTACTACAACGCGTGCGACGTGATACGCTAAGCACCCTGAATCTGGCGGCATAAGCCTAACCACCCCA